>JBGSVC010000338.1:0-4792 GCA_041753175.1 Planctomycetaceae bacterium | reverse complement strand
AATTACGAAACATCCAGCGATCGATCGCAGGCAACGACCATGGCAAAAGATATTACGACAGTTATCAAGGTTCAGTGTACTGGTGGGCAAGCAACGCCTGCTCCTCCAGTGGGTACGGCTTTGGGGCCTCACGGGGTGAATATTGGTCAATTCGTCTCTCAATTTAATGAGAGGACCCGCGACATGATGGGGATGACAATCCCGGTCGTGATTACCGTTTACAAAGACCGAACTTTTGAGTTCATTCTTAAGAGTCCCCCTGCTGCTGTGTTGTTGAAAAAGGCGGCTCAGATTGCAAAGGGGGCGGGAAATCCTAAGTTGAACAAGGTTGGTCGCGTCAATCGCTCTCAGGTTGAGGAGATTGCCAAGACTAAAATGAGTGACCTTAATGCCTCTGGGATGGATCAGGCCTGTCGCATTATTGCCGGGACCGCTCGCAGCATGGGGATTGAAATCGTCGACTGATTCTTGGCTTTGCCTCGTGGTTGCCGCACGATCTTATCGCGGTTATCAGGCAGGCATTGCAAACGTCTAGCAATACACAGATGTCAGATACTTGTTAGTTTGAGAATTAAGGTTTTCCGGATATGGCAAAGTCATCTAAACGAATTACATTTTTGCGAGACAAGGCAGCGGGCGTTGGCAAGTTGTCCATCGATAAGGCTGTCGAGGCTTTAAAGGGTCTTGACGGTCAGCTTCCGGCGACAATTAAGCCTGTCAAGTTCGACCAAACTGTTGTACTCGCTTTTAACCTGGGGATTGACCCACGACAAGCCGACCAGATTGTCCGAGGATCAATTGTTTTGCCTCATGGTATCGGCAAGTCTCAGCGTGTAATCGTCTTCGCTCAGGGTGACAATGCAAAAGCTGCGGAAGCTGCTGGTGCAGATGCCGTCGGTGCCAAGGAATTGGCGGACCGCATTTTGAAAGAGAACTGGCTGGATTTCGATGTCGCCATTGCCAGCCCAGATATGATGGGCGTGGTTGGTCCTTTGGGCCGCGTTTTGGGGCCCCGGGGCTTAATGCCTTCGCCTCGCGCCGGCACCGTCACTCAAGATGTCGCGACAGCAGTGAAAGAATACAAAGCGGGCAAAGTTGAATTTCGCAATGACTCTGGTGGCAATGTCCACTGTGTGATTGGGAAATTGTCCTTTGAAGCAGACAAGCTTCTGGCAAATGCCCAAGCCATGGTGAACTATGTCAATAGTGTCAAGCCAGCGGCGTCCAAGGGAATTTATGTTCGAAGTGTGACCTTGAATGCAACAATGATGCCCGGGATTCCTGTGGCGATCTAGTCTGTGCAGTTGAGTCTGTTCCTCGTTGATTTCTTAAATATTGATCAAGTCTCTAAACGGCCAGGTTGAGTCTCATGAGTAAAATTGTCAAAGAAATGGTTATCAAAGACATTCATGCCCGCTTAGGCGATGCAAAGGATGTGCTCGTGATTGATTCATCGGCTCTCGATCCAATCACCGATCATGCATTTCGCGGTAAGATTCGGACCAGTGGTATCAAGATCCTGAGTGTCAAGAATAATTTGGCCCGTAAGGCATTAGAGAAGAATGGTGTGACAGGACTGGAAGAAGTTCTCAAGGGGCCTTCTTCAATAGTCTACGGTGCAGATGATGCTGTTGCGTTGTCTAAGACTTTGGCATCGATCGTGAAAGGTTTTGCAAAAATCACGATCAAAGGTGGCTCTGTCGAAGGGACAACGATTGATAAAGATGGTGTCATTGCATTGAGTAAGAGTCCGGGTCGCCTGGAATTGATTGGTCAGATTTCTGGCTTGCTATTGAGTCCTGGTGCTCGCATTTCTGGTGCGTTGCTGGGACCTGGGGGCAAACTGGCTGGCTGTGTCAAGGCGATCGAAGAAAAACAAGACGGTGGTGCATCAGCTGAACAAGCCGCCTGATCGGATTGAGTATGCTGTAAACAGCAAACTTCGTCAGTCAGGGCTCCTCTCGTTACGATGTGTTGTGGCGTCGATGTTCGGCGACCTATGTTCCTTTTTCACAAGTTAGATATCCCGTAAGTTTCTTGAAAGGGTGATAGACAATGGCTACCGCAGAGACAGCCACACAATTTGACGATTCCACGAAAGCATTAGGCGATCAGCTCGTTGGTTTGACATTGCTTCAAGCGAAAGCCTTGAGCGATTATTTGAAAGAAGTGCACGGTATTGAGCCTGCAGGTGGTGGAGCTATCATGATGGCTGCCCCGGCTGGCGATGGTGCTGCTGCTGCTCCTGCTGCAGAAAAGACTGAATTTGACGTTATTCTGGCTGCTGCTGGCGATCAGAAGATCAACGTCATTAAAGCAGTCAGAGCGATTACTGGCTTGGGCTTGAAAGAAGCCAAAGACTTGGTTGAAGGTGCTCCTAAGCCTTTGAAGGAAGGTGTTTCCAAAGAAGACGCCGCCAAGGTCAAAGAAGAGATCGAAAAAGCTGGTGGAAAAGTCGAAATCAAGTAATTCCCGGGCAGCCGGCGTGTAGTCTCCGCCGCCGGTCTGTGTTTAGCCCGACGATTCTGGCTAGACATCAGCTTGAACAATCGAACTCTTTCATTTGAGTGTCATCATTGGCATTGGTCAGGGCAAGCAGGCAATTTGTGGCCACTTCAGTAATCACTGAGACGGCGACTAATTTCGTCTGCTTACTTGATTTTTGCTTGTGATGATAATATTCTCTATCATTGGTCTAAATTTCGCAGTTGGTCTACGTCAGCCTTGAATCAGGATGATAAGGCGTGTGACGTAGAACTGAATGACTGAGTACCCCCTTGTCGACCGAGTCAGAGTGGCCTCGTTTGTGAAAGTGACAGGCAGAGTTGTCGTCATTTCCTCGAAGTCTTCGGCTCAAACGATCACTCAGATAGAATTCTATGCACAGTATTGAATCTGGATTTGCCTCGCCATGTGTGGCTGATTGTTCTTCTCTGGAATTCTTATTTTGCTCGCTACGGCGTCTTCATCTTAGGTGCTGAGTTCCGTCATGTGATCAGTGCAGGTGCATTTTGGTCACGAACATTGCAGGTGCTGCAATCATGGAAGATTGTCTGCATGTTGATTTCTGTGACGGATGTGGTTTGCTCGCTTCTGTCACGCTGTTTTAGAAGTTTCACGCAAGATTTCTCCGGCAAACCATCATGGACAATGAATCTGATTCTGTAGGTTTCTGATCGATTCCCTGTTCAAGCCAGTTTGTTGCTGATCGAGTTGCATTCATAATTGAAAGCCCAGGCAATGCCCATTCCAGCACAGCGAACCATTCCGACCCATGAAGTTCGTAATTTTGGAAAAATCAAGAGCCAATTTGAAATTGCCAATCTGACACGAATCCAAACTGATTCGTACTACCGCTTCTTGCAGGCTGATATCGAGCCGACCCAGCGTAAAGACCAGGGTCTGGAAGAGATTCTGCGGGAGATATTTCCCGTTCTGAGCTTTGATGGAAATCATCGACTCGAATACGTGCGCTACGAACTGGGCAAGCCACGTTATTCGCCGGATGAATGCCGACAGTTGCGATTGACCTATGGTCGTCCTTTCCGCGTATGGATGCGTCTGATGAAAGAGCAGCCCATCGAGGAAGAAGTTTACTTAGGCGACATTCCCATCATGCTCGGTGGCGGTGAGTTTATCATCAATGGAGCCGAGCGCGTCGTGGTCAGTCAGTTGCACCGATCCCCCGGGGTTGATTTCGTGTTGACCGCTGAGCCTGGAGAACGAAAAAATTACAGTTGCCGCATCATTCCTGAACGCGGAAGCTGGATTGAGTTTGTCATCTCCAAAAAGGAAACACTGGGTGTCCGGATTGATCAGAGCGGGAAGTTTTCCGCGACAACACTCATCCGTGCGATGGATCAGCAATATTCAACCGATGCTGCTTTGGTGAGAGCGTTCTATCCGACCAAAGAGGTGAAAGTCAGTGCTGATGGTCATGAACTCGTCGGGCATTTCTCTGTTGATGATGTGATTTATCCGATCGGTCATGATCGCTGTGGCGAGATCATTGTTGAAGCTGCTCATCAGATTAATGAAGCACAAGCCACAGAACTCTCGGAGTCTGGGATCAAGAAGATTCATATTGTTTCCGATCATCGCGACCAGTTGATCCTCAATACGATTGTGGAAGATCCGACAACCAGCCATGAAGAAGCGTTGCTTAAGATTTATCAGCGCCTGCGTCCCGGCAATCCTGCTCAACTGGAAAAGGCTCAAACGCTCTTCAAGGAAAAATTCTTTGATCTCAATCGTTATCGTCTGGGGCGTGTCGGGCGTTTCCGTGTCAATCGAAAATTTCATCAGGATGTCTCCGATGAAGAGATGACGCTGTGTGCCCTGGACTTGGTCAACTCCATGCGTTACGTCGTGCGCCTGCGAATGAATGACACCACTGCTCACGTTGACGATATTGATAACCTCGGGAATCGTCGTTTGCGGACGATCGATGAGTTAGCCGCCGACGAAATCCGAAAAGGATTTTTGAAACTGCGTCGAACTGTCCAGGAACGGATGAGTTTGAAAGATGTCGAAGAGATGACTCCGCGGAATCTGGTGAATCCAAAGTCAGTCTCAGCGGCGATCGAATATTTTTATGGACGATCCGAGTTGTCACAAGTGGTCGACCAGACCAACCCACTCTCAATGCTCACACATGAGCGTCGCTTGAGTGCATTAGGTCCGGGAGGATTAAACCGGAAGCGCGCGGGCTTTGAAGTCCGCGACGTCCATATTTCTCACTATGGCCGGATTTGCCCAATTGAAACGCCGGAAGGTACGAATATCGGGCTGA
>JBGSVC010000337.1:0-8661 GCA_041753175.1 Planctomycetaceae bacterium | reverse complement strand
GGTGAACCACCATTGAGAATGACAATCAACTGCTCAAACGGCTCGAGCGTATCATCATATGATTCACGACCGATCGCTTTGGCTCCGATCGCAATGCGTCCTGCCAGATCTCGCACATAAAGAGCTTTCTGTTTCCACGAAACCGCTTCCGGGTGCTCATGGGCTATCACCGCCAGCGCCGCCAATGTCGCCCCATGAATCTGCACGACGGCAAATTCGCTGTTATAACTCCCAACCGACTGCATGATGCGTGTCAGTTCGTTTCGTATCGCTTTTGTTTCTTCCACGATGGTCTGGGTTTGAATGAGCGACTTCCAGTCGGTCGCTGAACCTGCATCGACCACGGACACGTCCATTGCCGGTGTAGCCACACTTGGTGAGATAACGTCTTCACCTCCGGTCGACTTGATTGCAGGCTTCGAAACATCAGCCATCTCAACAGCCGAGGTATCTGCAATGATGACGACGGGATCCTCATAAAAGACGTCGTACAAATCATAAGGGACATCTCCGACCCATTTGCGTCCCTGCTCATCCACTTTGACAGGAGAGGCCTTCCCTGGCGAGTTTGTGGCGACAACCTGTTCAACAACAGGAGAACTGGCTGGGGAATCAACCTGTTGTTGTTCTGTTTTTTCGTTCCCACACCCTGGTAACGTCAAACTCCATAAGCTCATCACCAACCAGTTTCTGCGTTGTTTCATCGATGCCCGACTTTCTCTATGGCTTGGTAATCTCTGTTGTTCAGAAACGTTCCTGGTTTCTGGTTCCATCCTGTCAATTGGCGAGAAATAGTTGTGGCTCTCCACCCTCCTGGGGAACACGATATTCATACATACCTCCCAAAGGGAGTGTAAACGTCACCTCTTTGCCATCCTGCGTTCCACGATAACGATATGGATATAACGTTGTAAATTCATGGTTACGACCTGATGGTAATCGATACTCACTCGACCATGAACTTTGACGTGTGGCGACGCGGTACAACAGATCTTTCTGGCTGGTATTAATGATTTTGATCTTTCCTGCGCCGAAGCCTGCAATCAAATTCATCTTCGCCGTATCCAGTTCATTGAGTTGCAATTGGGCTGCTCCCATTTCAATGGATGGAGCATCAATTTGCATCAAGTCGTCTTTGGCAATCCATCGTTCCCAGCCCGTCTTTAACGTCGATTCGACTTGGGAATGCTGGTCAGGGCGAAGCGAAACGAGTTCTACTCCTTGTTCTGAAATTCCCTTCACCTCAGCATCTCCCAACCATGCCATCGCCAGCATCTTGCCGCCACGCGGATTGCCGTCCAGACTCAATTTCAACTTCTGAGTGATTGTCAGACGCTCGGCTAAAACGGGCGATTCATTTCCCTGGTCGTCTGCTGCATACAGTTCCATCATCAAACCGTTTGTGGAAAGCTCAAAGACGTCCTGCTCGGATGTTGGCTTGATCAACACAGGATCAACGAGTTTCAAGTAGGCCATTGCCTGTTTTCCTTCTAAAGCTGCGGCAATTTCTTCAGACATTCCCTCCCAATAACTATTTTGCGACAACACATGAAACTCATCAACCGGTACATCCAAGACATGCACTTCAGCAATATCCGCAGAGACGATCTGACGGGTAAAGGCTTCAAATAGTCCAGTATCCAAACTCACCTTGAGCAATTCATCTTTCTCGAAACGATCAAAGTTTACAGGCTGACTCCCACGAATGGATGCCACCATACTTCGATCCTGACCTCCCGACAAGCCGGCGGATACAAGGCCTAAGGTGATCGCGATCCCACTACTACTGACCTGCACGGACTCCGCAAAGACGCGCACACGCGGCTGATAAAACGGCATCGGCCACATTCCTGCCAACACATCATCTGCCGAGGCAAATGACATTGCCTCATTCACTTTCTGCTCGAATGTGGAAATCAAGCTGGGAGCCACATTCCGTACCTCCTGCTCGATTCGACTTTTTGATCCATAAAGCCCCTGTACAATTCCGCTGGAAACCCTCTCGGGTGTGACTCCCCAGCCAGAAGTACCGTAGACTGCTGGCGTGCTGACGGCATAGTTGCCTGGATCGATTGAAAAATTCACGCCGGCACTTTGAAACACAAACCGCCCATTCAAGACACTTGGGCGGACGGACAATGACAAGATCACTGGCCCTCTCATGCCTGCTGTAATATTGATGGGTCCTGTTGACGCCGCTTGACGACGCACACCACGAATACTTGCCCGGCCTAACGTCATCTGAATCGGACTCAGAGCAATATTAGCTGTCAGCAGACCGTTGTTATCGGCCACGACAGTCACCCCTTGTACGTTTGCTGAATACGAATTCCCGGAAAACGTCACCGAGAATGGATGTCCTTCGACGCTACTGGATTGACTGATCGCCTGCACGGCTCCCCGAAATGGGGTCTGTCTCATTTCGTCTGCGAGGACTTCTGATAAATAGGACAACATTGAAGGAGAAATTTTGACCGCAGCCGCCTTGGGAATCGTCATCCCGACTTCAAAGGTCTGTGTTCCATACCGATCAAAAGGAAGGTCAGGGTTGTTTTGACGATATCGCTCAGAACTTGCCGTGTCTTCTGAGACTTTTCCAGGCGAGAGCATCCATTCATAGAGTTGGGGGTTCCCATAGACATTCAGCCAGACTTCGTGTCCGACACCCGTCAGTTCCGTAAATGCACCCACGCCTCCTGCAGCCTGGAACACTTCAAAACTGGCTCGTGCATTCTTGACCGGAACCAGTGGATCATTGCTGCCATGAAATGCCCAGACCGGTATCGCTGCGACTGCTTTAGCTGTTTCTTCATCCGCTCCACCGGCAAGTGGGACCAGCGCCGACCAACGCTCCGGATGTGCAGCCGCCAGATTCCACACTCCGTAGCCTCCCATCGACCAACCCGTCAACACGCGATGGGCAGGGTCAATTGCATATTCCGCTTCGACTTCCGCTAGAATCTTTTCCAGTCGCTTTCCCGCAATGGAATCCTCGGTCCAACTTTCTAATAACCTCCCTCGACCAAAGGGAGCTTGTGGAAAGACCACGATGGCATTTAACCGCACGACACCTTTTTCTAGAAACGGGCCAAGTCCGATCGTCGTCGGCAAGTCGCCTTCTGTGCCACGCTCACTGGCTCCATGCAAATACACGACCAGTGGAACGGGCCGGGTCTTCGAATAGTTCGAGGGCACAAAAATCTGATAGGGAGATGTCCCAGATTCATCGGTGATCACTTTTTTAATGAATCGACCAGAGGAAGCAGGCGCACTCCCCAACATCCTGTAGGTCTGTTGCAACGGTGCAATATCAGCCTGACGTGCTGCCATTCCCT
Organism: Planctomycetaceae bacterium; assembly: GCA_041753175.1. Classification (GTDB taxonomy): domain Bacteria; phylum Planctomycetota; class Planctomycetia; order Planctomycetales; family Planctomycetaceae; genus SXPC01. The sequence goes on along the minus strand of JBGSVC010000337.1, from coordinate 5,326 downwards.
CAGGAACCTGGGCAGGCAATTTGACCTCCCATAAATAAGCCTGCCCTGTGAGCACAAGTACCATCATGTAAATGAGTCTTCTGCAATTCCCAGAGCGATACACTTCAGGTTTGGTCTTCATGTTGATTAGCTCCTTCATGGGGTGATCGTCTCTATCGAGGATAACTCCTCACGAATCACCTAAAAACACTCGCAATTTGCATCTCTCCCTCTTGGAGCCTTTCCTGCCATCGCCACATTCTTCACGGCAGATCGAATATTGTAAGTTCTCTGATCGCTCTGGGCAAACGCCACTCATCCAATATTCATGATCGCCATGTTTGAGAAATGTCTTCGCAGAATAATTCCAGATCGCATTCTGAATGCGGACCCTAGTAAGTTCTGACTTTTGTTTTCCCTTGTTCCTCAAAAATACTTGTTGGCAGACTCGCTTCTCAGTGGTATCGTGATAAGAATAATTGACTGAATAAAAGTTTCTGTGCACAGCATTTCATCCGACGCATTTTCACCATAAGACGAAAGATCACCCAAGATGGCTGCGATTCGCTTAAAGACCCTGACAAGTTTCATCCTGTTGCTGACATGCCTTCCATTGATCCGTCAAGATGTGGCACAAGCCGAAGAGGCATTGCTCAAATTCGTTCCCGAGAACACAAACGCCATTGTGATCATCGATGCTCAATCCCTCAAACAGACCCCCTTGGCGCAATCAGGCAACTGGGCCAAAAAACGCCTCGCTGAGCAACCCGCAACCTCATTGACACTTCCCCCGGATGCAGAACAGATTGTCCTTGCTGCGTTGCTCAACACCACACAAGAACTTACTCCCGAATGGGAAGTCGCCCTGATTTCTTCGAAGAAAACGATTCCCATCGGAAACATCGCCGATAACGAACAAGGCTACGTCGACTGGATTGGGTCCACACAACTGGCCTGGTCACCCGCCAACGCCTACTTTGCAGTCGTTAATTCAGAAACGTTGGGAGTCTTCTACCCCGCTAATCGGCAACTGGTTTCTCACTGGCTCGACTGGGCCAATGCACAAGTCGCTCCCATGTTTTCGACTTATCTTCAAAATGCAGCTTCAAGCATTTCACCTTCGACGCAGATTGTTATGGCGATCGATCTCAAGAATGCCCCCATGCGTCACAAAGTTCGAGCTCTTCTGGTCTCAATTCCTGAACTCAAAGCAGACAAATCCAAACTTGAGAAACTCGAAGAACTGCTTCTCAGCGTTCAGGGCATTACCCTGAAGATCAACGTTTTCAAAGAGATCGACTGCGAACTGACTATCGACTTTTCAAACACTCCTGCTCCTCTCAAGGGCGTCGAGAAGAATTTTGTTCACAACGTCCTGGATCGTTTTGGAGCTTATCTTTCTGATTTGGAGTCCTGGGAATATCGCAGCGGTCCGACCTCTGTGATTGCCAGTGGTAAACTCAGTGGCGATGGATTCCGACGAGTCATGAGTATTCTGGAACTTCCCAGTACGCAATATGATGACGACTACAGCACTCAAGCGTCTCCCCAACCAACGCCACAAGCCACACAGCAGTCAACGCCTGCTGTCGATCCGGCGCTGGAGGCTTCGAAGGCCTACTTCACATCCGTCTCAACTCTTATTGAAGACCTCCGCAAAGAAAGTAATGTCACCACACACAACTACATGCTTTGGTATGAAAAGTATGCTCGTAAGATTGACAAACTCCCTATTCTCAATGTTGACGACAAACTTCTCGACTATGGAGCCAGTATTTCCAATACCTTCCGGGATATCGCGGAATCCAAACGAACCTCGAACATCCAGGCCGGAGTTCGCCGCACTCAGATTTCTGCCAACGTTGGCTACTATGACGACAACTTCAGCAGCAACGAGTATTATGCCGTCAATGCCGAAGAAAATGCAGACGCACTTAAGTCTCGATACTCGTCGTGGAATGAAATTGAAAAAGCCACTGCAGAAATTCGCCGTCAAATGACACGCAAGTACGAAGTTGAATTCTAAATTATGGTTTTGATGGCGTTCACTTCTTGAATCCAGCCCATGTCATCTCCGCGAAACTCAGGTGTCTTATGCATCCTTTTCATCGACTCGCCTTCATTACGATGTCTCTTTTGTGTTTATGGACTGTCCCACTTGATGCTCAAAATTCCCCCTCTGAATCTTCAGAATGGGAACGTGACATCACAGCCTTTCTTTCCACTTACGAGAAAACTTTCAACGAGCACAACGCCGACCAACTTGGCCAACTCTGGATACCTGAAGGGGTCTTCATAGATCGGATTGCCAATGTCAAAGTCATTGGACGCCAGTCGCTTGTCGATGCGTTCAAATCCACTTTCACCAGCATGCCCGACATCATTCTCCAGATCGATGTGAACTCCACACAAAAACTAACCGATTCTTTGGTGAGCATTGAAGGGACCTTAAGAACTTTTGAGCCCGATCAAACACCTCAAGGGAACGATTTTTCGGCGGTTGTCGTTAAAGTGGACAATGCCTGGAAGTTAGCTTCCGCTGATGAGATCGCCACTTCGAGCAGTCAGGCTCCTGCTGACCATCTTCAACAACTTCAATGGCTGGTCGGCAATTGGACTGCAAATCTCAACGCTCAACAATCTGCTATCAAAGACCTCGGTGATGTGACGATTGAGACCACCTATCGATTTTCTCCCAATGCAGCATTTCTGATTCGCTCTTTTTCTGTCACTCAGCCGACAGCCGATCAACCCGTCTTACAAGGGACCCAAATCATTGGCTGGGATCCTCGCGCGCAGCAAATCCGCTCGTGGAACTTCAGTTCCGATGGGGCTTTCGGGGAAGCCTGGTGGTCGAAGTCTGGACAGGATTGGCTCATTAAGTCGACTCAAACCCTCGCCGACGGAGGCGTCGCTTCCGGAACTTATATCCTCACGGGACTCGATGAAGATCAATTGCAACTTTCACTCATCGGACAAACGATTAACGGTGAACCTCTCCCTCAAGCAGATCCAGTGATCCTGACTCGGACGTCTGAGCAGACTCCTATGGACCCAGTCCGCGCGGATGGTCAGTGAACCCCTTGATTCTCTGTACCTTGTTATCTCTTTATTTACTCTGCGTCACGCCGGAGTCACAGAATCATGAACCATTCACTGCAATCGCTGGCCATACTTGTCTTGATCTTCACAGTCGCTGACCACTCGTTGGCCATTGGACCACGTGGCGGTGGAGGATTTCATGGTGGTGGCGGCGGTGGGGCTCGTCCCAACATCGGGGGAGGGGGAGCCGCTCGACCAAATTTCTCCAGTGGTGGTGCCAAACCTAATATCTCTGGCTCAAGTGCACGTCCCAACGTGAGCAATCTCAATTCTAATCGAGGAAATCCATCCATCCCCCATCTGGGTTCCTCGTCTCGTCCGTCGCCCTCGACCGGGAACGTGAATCGAAACCTTCAAGTCCCACAGTCAGGCATCTCCCGCCCAAATATTCCCTCGTCGAGACCTTCTTCCACGTTCTCCAACACAAAACTTCCACAAATCCCATCCACCAGACCGAATCTCTCCAACCCGTCAACCGGAATTGGTAATAATAATCCCTCGATTCCTCACTTGGGCAGCAATCGCCCGTCCACACTCCCAGGCAGTCGTCCCTCACTTCCCAATACAAAACCCTCACTCCCAAGCACACGCCCCTCATTCCCAGGCAATCAACCTTCCATTGGACAGAATCGTCCAGGTGGCAACAACAATTTCCAGCCTTCTCCCGGTGGACTGGGTGACTTTCTGGGCATGGACAAACCGATCAGGCCAACCACTCTTCCGGGTAAAGTTCCCGGTGGAACCAACAGTCCTGGAACTCGCCCCAACCTTCCCGATCTTGCCAACAATCGACCGACTACGCGACCCAGCAACCCAAAGTTTCCCAATATCGGCAGCGGAAACAACACCATCAACAAACGCCCCGGCTGGGTTAACATTGATAACTCCACCAACATCAATCTCCAAAATAAGTGGCAAAACACGATCAACAATAACCGCAATAACTGGAATGGCCCCCACGACAATCATTGGAATCACTGGAGCGACAATGTTCATCACAATTGGGATCACTACCATGATCACCATCACTGGTACGATGACAACTGGTGGAACGATCATTATCACGGCAATTGTGGCTGGCATTATCACTACGGCGTTTACAGGCCCTGGTCTTACTGGTGGACGATCCCCACATGGACGGCGCTGAACTCCTGGTTCTACACGTCCAATCCTGCAGTCGTCTCTCAACCGGTTTACTACGACTATGGCCAGGGGGGTAACGTCACCTATCAGGCACAGACGGTCTATCTGGGAGACACACCCATTGCATCGTCAGCCGATTTCGCAGCCTCTGCTGCCGAACTGGCCACCGTCACGCCCCCGGACAATGAACAATCAGCTCAGGCCGCTGAATGGATGCCGCTGGGAACTTTTGCCATTTCCATGGGTGAGAAGGATCTCAATCCCGCACGCGTTGTTCAACTGGCGATCAGCAAAGACGGTATCATCAGTGGAACTCTTTATAACTATGATACCGACGAGACGCAGGCCGTTCAGGGGCGTCTCGATCAACAAACTCAGCGAGTCGCCATGCGAATCGAATCCAGTGACGATCTTGTTATTGAAACGGGCTTATACAATTTGACTCAGGAACAGGCTCCTCTTTTGGTTCATTTCGGACCAGACCGTACCGAAACGTGGCTCCTTGTCCGACTTGAAGCCCCGGAAGATGCTCCCAAAGATACCCCTTAGCATCCGCCCTCAGTCTTTCAATTCTCAAATATCCTGACGAGTCTGACTGACTTCATGTCGATAATGCACATATCGAAACCCACCCAAGATGCAGACACAAAGTCCCAAGACAATCACCACCCACCCTGCGATGACCAGACTTGAATAGTCTTCACTGAATTTGATCAGCGTGGCCCCTGTGACAACGAGCATCAATGACGTTCTGACAAATGCCAGAATCGTCCGTTCATTTGCCATTTGACTCCGTAATCGAGCCAGTTCATCACGCACGTCACTTTCAACCATGGCTTTGCTCCAAGGAGGCATTCGATTTTTTCTGGCTGTTCAAATGAGCGATGACAATCCGGATTTCTTCATAACTGACACGCCCATCCAGGGACTCAAAGATGGGGTTTAGCGGAGCCGATCCCAGTTCTTCACAGACACGCTTCACCTTCGTCAGCATCGACTCGCTCACCCAGACATGGATGTCGTAGTCATTTGAAATCGTCAGATACTCTTCCAGATATTTACAAGCCGTCGTCGTGGCCACATCCAGTTGCAATGCCACTTC
>JBGSVC010000336.1:0-18428 GCA_041753175.1 Planctomycetaceae bacterium | reverse complement strand
CAAAGCCAGTCTGTGGACAATTTACAAAAACCCCAAAACGGATCAGATGCTCGTCGAACTCCCTAAAGATTTCGGCAGCAAAAAGTACTTCGTCGCCATGACTGTCGCCAGCGGCGATAAATATGCTGGCCTCCAAAGCGGAGACATGTATGTCTATTTCCGCAAGTACGAAAAATCCCTGGCCATGATTTCTCCTAATCTCGACATCCGCTCGACCGGCGATGACGAATCCAAAAGCTCTGTCAAACGCCTCTTCACCGATCGCGTTGTCATGCAAATCCCCATTCTCGCCTTGGGAGATGCCGGCGGGCCGATCATCGATGGAGATGATCTCTTCGTCAACAAAGCCGATGAATTCTATGGTCAAATGATGACCACCAAACGCCTCCGCAATATGCAAAAACTTGTCAAAGCCAAGGCATTCCCTGAAAACATCGAAGTCGCCTACGAAGTCGTCAATCCACAAAACATGCTGCAGACACTTCACTACTCCATCAGTTCGATCGAAGAAAACAAAGCATACAAACCTCGTGAAGCAGATGCTCGCATCGGCTACTTCACGACCTCCTACTCCGATCTCGGAAAATACGACGACAACGAAACCCGCACCCGCTTTATCAATCGCTGGCTTCTCGAAAAAGCTGACCCCTCTTTGAAAATGAGCCCGCCTAAAGAACCCATCGTCTTCTACATCGAACACACAACCCCCGTTCGATACCGTCGCTGGGTCGCCCAAGGTATTCTCTACTGGAACAAAGCCTTCGAAAACGTAGGTATCTACAATGCCATCGAAGTCCGCTATCAAGACGCTGCTTCCAAAGCCTTCATGGAATACGATCCTGAAGATGTCCGTTACAACTTCGTCCGCTGGCTCAATAACGACGAAGGAACCGCAATCGGACCAAGCCGCGTTAATCCCATGACCGGACAAATTCTCGATGCCGATATTATCCTGACCGACGGATGGATTCGACATTATAAATTCCAGTTCAACGATCTGATGCCCAAAGTCGCCATGGAAGGGTTCTCTCCCGAAACGATGAGCTACATCGTTGAACATCCCAGTTGGGACCCTCGCGTACGTATGGCCCCTGCCTATCTGCAACCCGCCGTCGCTGAAAAAATAGCCCGTGAATTCGCTTCAGTCAACGGTAAAAAGCACATTGAATATCCTGCAACCAACCTCCTGGGCGATGATGTCTACGACGGCCTTCTCAATCGCACCAGCCAAGTCAACGGCTACTGTGCCGCTGCCGACGGAATGGCTTTTGATATGGCCATCATGAGAATGCACATGTCCGCCATGTCCATGATGGAAGAAACCAAAGACGAAGCCAAACCCGAAGACAAAAAAGAACCTAAAAAGCCCGAAGAGCCCAAAATCGACGGCATGCCCGAATCGTTTGTCGGACCTCTCCTGGCCCATCTTGTCTGTCACGAAGTTGGCCACACCCTCGGTCTGCGACACAACTTTAAAGCCTCAAGCTATCAAAGCCTCAGCGACATTAATCAGAAAGAGTTTGACGGCCAACTCTGTGCCTCCGTCATGGACTACACCCCCACCAACCTCCGCTACACCTCCGGAGATTGTCAAGGTCCATACTGCATGACAGGCATTGGTCCCTATGATGAATGGGCCATTGAGTATGGTTACACCTTCGAGAAAGATCTCAAACCGATCCTCGCCCGCGTCGCCGAACCTGAACTCGCCTACGGCACTGACGAAGATACCATCGGCCCCGATCCTCTGGCTAAACGCTACGACTTCGGCAAAGATCCGATCGACTACTCTAACGAGCAGATCGAACTGATCAAATACCATCGTGAACACCTCATCGATGCCTTTGTCAAAGATGGCGACTCCTGGGCCAAAGCTCGACAAGGCTACGAAATGACGATGAAAATGCAAATGCGTGTCGTCGATGTCATGGCTGGCTGGGTCGGCGGTGCTCACGTCTATCGCGATAAGAAAGGTGATAAAGACGGTCGCGTCCCCATCGAAGTTGTTCCAGCAGAAAAACAACGCACCGCCCTCACCTTCGTCATCAATAACACCTTCAAAGACGAAGCCTATGGTTTGACTCCGGAATTGCTCCGCTACCTGACAGTCGACAAATGGACCGACGATTCTTCCCTGGGACGATCCGCCATGCAGGAATCGACCTGGCCCGTTCACGATCGCATCAGCAGCGTCCAGGCCTCCGTCCTCACCATGTTGATGAATCCCACGACCCTGCGTCGCGTTTACGATAACGAGTTCGTCAGCGAAGACAAAGAAGCTTTGACTCTCGCGGAAGTTCTGCAAACCCTCACCGACAGCATCTGGACCGAACTGGCTTCAGAGCTTAAAGATGAGGCGAGCAATCGTAAACCGGAAATTTCCAGCCTACGACGGACGCTGCAACGCGAGCATCTGGAACGTCTGATGACTCTCTCCATGCCAGGCTCAACCAACTCTGCCGCCTCCAAAGCCGTCTCGACACTCTCCACTCAACAAATGCGAGAACTCACCGAGAAAATCGGCAAGTATCTGGAAACCAACGACGAGAAAATCGACGATTACACCAAAGCTCACCTCACCTCAGCCAAGGAAATCATCGATCGCACACTCGATTCACAAGTCATCTACAACGCCAACGATATGCGTGGCGGCGGCAGTGGCATGCGAATCATATTAGGCCAGGAACCTCAGAACTAACGTCCACAGACACCCTGCATCAAATAAAAAAGCCGTGGTTTTCACCACGGCTTTTTTTTGTTTTCATCACGTCATGCCAGGCAATACGCATCAGGCAAGTTTACATCTGCACTTCTTCCACATACTTAATCCCGTATTCCCAGAATCCATCGTGGACTTCCCGATGTCTCATAATTTTGCACAACATGCATTTCGTGCCCAGATTAATCACGATGTGCGTTGAAGTCGTCACCAGTTCTCCGTGTGTCAAAAATGCCAGCCCGCTTTGGGAAATATTGCGCGTCCAGACTTCGCAGATCTCACGCGCATAAACATCTCCCGTCGGACTGCGCGATTCCGGAACGATGATCGTCAATTTGCGCTGAAACGCCTTGCGATCATGAACACGCTTTTGATTGGCATGTTTGGAGAATCGATCGTCCCACCTCTGCAGAGTCTCAAGCACTCTGCGGGCAGACGTTTCGAGCCGATCTTGGGTCGAAGTGGCAGTCGTCATAATCATCTCACAAAAGAGGTAGAGGCCACGTCATTGGAGCCTGCTCAAATCTACCTCTCTTTAATCACAGCGGTAACGGGATTGCATCGAGATTCGCCGTAAAACATACCCAAATTGACGATTATTTCGTTTCTATCGATTCAGAATCGTCTCAACAGCCCGCCGTTTACCGAAAACGGCAAGGCTTCGCTCGAATGCGTCGCTAAAAACGCCCTGTTTTAAAGATCGATTTCGAAAGAATTTTCTTGTTCTACCCTCTGCTAAGGCGACCTCGCCGGTACCGACAGCCCGAAATAAAAACGATACCAATCGATTTCTTGCCCGTTACCGGTTCCTTCGGGAATCCCCGCAGGGGTCAACTCTTCACACCACTTCTCAAGTTCGGCTTCCAGCCGAGCCACGACATCAGGATGGTCAGCCGACACATCATCCTGCTCAATTCGATCTTCATCAATGCGAAACAGGAAACTCCGGCTTCCCCACCGCAAGAGTTTCCAGGTCTGATCGCGAATCGCCGTTTGATTCCAGAATCTCCAATACAGATACTCATGCGGCTGCTCCAACTTCTCACCCTTCAAATAGGGCAACAGGTTGACCCCATCCATCAGAGTATCATCCGGGATCCCGGCTGCCGCCACGGCCGTCGCCGCGATATCCAACGAGATCACCGGCTGGCTGTAGACCTGACTTGGAATTTCTCCCGGCCACGACATCACAAACGGCACGCGAATCCCCCCTTCCGAAAGCATCCCTTTTTCCCCCACATGCGGCTCATTCAACGATCCATCCCAGCCACCAGCATCACTATTGACCGGAGAATCGATCTTCGTCAGCTTCAACGGCGCTCCATTGTCTGACAGGAAAATTATTAACGTGTTCTTCAATTCACGCTCGGCCAGTATCTGTTGAATTCGTCCGACTCCATCATCCACACCCGCCATCATCGCTAATGCATAGCGCCTTCTTTCTGGCATTTCCCCGGGGAATCTCGCCAGAAACTCTTCAGTAGCCCCCAATGGTGTATGCGGAGCAAAGTAAGGCAGATACAAAAAGAATGGTCTTTCCACAGTTTGTTGTTTCAGGAAGGCAAGCGCGGCTTGAGTTTGCACATCAACGCGAAATCGCTCGTCTTCCACCCACTGTCGTTCAACAGGCCTCCCTTCGAAATCGTAGTTGACCCAGTATCGATTCATTTCACCATTAAAAAATGAGTCAAACCCACGTGCTTCAGGCGAATATTTCAATCGAGCCTCTTCACTGACAGAAACACTCCGCGCACCACCATTCTTTTGTATCCGCGCCAGCTCAGGATGTTGCTCGGCCCAATTGAACGACACACGATTGGGATCAAGATGCCATTTACCCACCATCCCAGTTGCATAACCGGCTGCCTTAAGTCGATCTGCCAGCGTGATTTGATCCAGCGGCAACGGGCAATCGGGAATCGTGTCAAATCCGAATCGTTGTTGATACCGACCCGTCAACAGACCCGCTCGCGACGGACTGCATTGAGGAGCTGTGATATACCCCGCCGTGAATCGGGCTCCCTGTTTTGCAAGGGCATCCAGATGAGGGGTGTTGACATCATCGCGAACCCCATTGGCCCCCAGATCCGCCCAACCCAGATCGTCGCAAAAGAGAACGATAATATTGGGCCGGCTCTCGCCCAAACCCACATTTCCCAACACAACACACAAGCATATCGCAAGCAAAAATCTCATCTGTCTCATGACGCCCTGGCTTTCCAATGTGATTACAATCCTATAAAAAATCCAGTTTCAATCGAGTATCAAAAATGGGAAGCAGCATCACGACTTGACTGGCAAACGTCTGATGACAAAACGTCACCAAGCTCGCAGACTTGGAAATCTTTGGCGAAACGCCCCCTTCACTCTAAGCAGAAAAGTTGCGCGCTCCAGGTTTCGACCTGCTTTGTTACGCCATCCCACCCGAGATGTCACGACCAATCATCTTGTCGCTGACACCATCACTTCTCAGCGATCACGCGCCGCATCGAGCAATGAAATCCATGGACCTACGAAATAGCCGTTGTCATGATAGGTTCGGCCGCTCACCAGATTCCCGTCAATCACACACGGCTCATTGACATAGATCCCCCCGCAGACTTCCAGATCAAAACGGCATTTAGCCACCGTCGCCATTCGTCGACCGTTCACACACCCCGCCCGGGCGGGAATCTCCACCCCATGACAGACACTGGCAATAGGAGCGTTTTTTGCAAAATAGTACTGGGTCAGCCGTATCAGATCAGGGTCATCGCGCAAATATTCCGGGGCCCGACCACCGCTAAAAAATATCCCGAGATAGTCTTCCGGTTGAATCTCTTCAAACGAAATATCAGCTTCAATCGAATAGCCTTCCCATTCCTTGGTGATTGTCCAGCCCGGTTTGACTTCATGCAACACCATCTGGTAACGACGTTTCTCCGGAGCCGCCACCACAGGTTGATACCCACCCTCAATCAGTCGATAGTACGGATACAGCGTGTCGACAGTTTCAGTCGCATCGCCAACGATGATGAGCACTTGCGGTTTCATACACACAGCTCCTTGAAAATGATCAACGACGAAGATCTTGGTATCGCGAAACAAATGAGTTTCGAACCCACCGCCCCGATCATCATAGCAGGTGCCCGCACGACGTCAGCATGACCCGTAGCCGTTTCTCACCGAACAAATCAAGACAGTTGTTAATCCAAACATCGCATTTGGACATAGCACCATTATCTGAGTGAACCGCAACGTCCACAACAAAGCAATCAGATCAAGCTCTCAACATGAACTCGGAACTCAGCTTTATCAAGTCGCCTGTTTTCTCTTCCAAAGAATCAGGTTTGTGGTGAGCCATCCACTATGGATATCTGCTCGTGTGCCCATCACCATGGGCCACTGCGCCAATTTTGTAGATTCCAGCCTGGGGTCAAGACGCCTGACGAATCGAGATGCTCGGCTTGGTTTGCAACAATGGCACGACTTGCCCGATAATCCGCGTCATGTCAGCGACGATTCCCTGCTCAAGTTCTTCCGTCGTCAATCCTTCACAGGCATGAAAGCAGGCATGAATCCGACGGACCAATTCGCGATTTTCTGGCGTATCACTGCCATGAAGTTCGCCTTCATGGGTGATGACAAATTGGGGAACCATAGGAGGTTGTTCCGTGTTCATGGAGGGGCCCTTGTTGGGAGCGGCGGCTGTTCCCGAGATGTGAGTCTGGCTGAGGAGGCATCCAAACAGAGACCTCCATAAGATGTTCACGTCGCTAGATGCGAACTCTCTACTGAGATATCGGATGAGTTTTTGTGAAGACTGAAGCACAGTATTCCCAATTTCGGGAAATACGGGTGTTACAACTCAATCAATCGATCAATCTTCAAACCAAACATTGCCCATGCTACCCAGACAGTCAATTCACTCTTTGAAATGATGTTTTCAACCTCCCCATTTCAAAGGGCAATTATCGTTCGCTCGCTAACTGAGCGGCGGCATAAGCACAGGCAGCCACTGAGATTGCGGGATTTAACACGCTGTTCAAATGCAGACCTCTCACCCCACGGAGCCGGGGGTGTTCCTTCAAGATTTTCGTCAACACAAAATCCCCTTCTCCACACAGTATGACCGACTCAGGCACAGGGCGATCCTGCATCACCTGATCGATCGCAGACGTGATCTCCCCAACAAATCGTCGTTGAAACTCTCGCGCAAGTTCCACTGCACTCCCTACAGAAAGTTGACGGCCGTCACTACCAATCATTCGCGCGATGCGGGTATGCGCAGCCGACCGAGTTCGCGGCTGACCATCAGCTGTGTCGTACTGAGCGGCCTGCTCACTAATTTCGCCCAGGAGCAAAAAGACGTCGTCTGTGGTTGCAAACAATTCATTGGCAAGTCTCAACAAATTCCCGTCATGCATGATCGACGGCCCCAACGCCATCAATGGAGTCCGACGTGTCCCCAGGTAAACAAGTTCCCCCGATTGAAGGCGAGTGGTATCCGTCTGCCCACGGGTATTTGGCAAGCCGTCCTGGATCGGGATGATATCTGTCGTCGTCGAGCCCGTATCTAACAAGAGCGCTGTCCCATGGGGCGTCGATCGTCCCACCCAGGTCGCCAATAAATGCCAGTTAGCCGCTGCCGTCAATAATGGAAAATCGATGGCTGTCTGCGCATCAACGAATTCTCCTGCAGTCTGCCAATAACACGTCTGGGGTTTGGAAGGCAAGAGCGCCGCTGCGGACTCAACAGCCTCCACAATATGCGCCACGCCAGCATCTTTGTCAGCGAAACAGTCACACAACTCCCCCGTCATCGTGACGGCGAGTGTCGTGATCTGGGAAAATCGGCTTAATAACTGGCTTAACTGACGCGCCAATTCCTCCGGTTGCTTCCATAACGCAAATGGCACCGACACCGCCGACGCATTCAAGTCTGCCACTTTCAGATTCGCTCCGCCAATGTCTAGTCCCACAATCTGACCGTCAAAATGTTGATTCATAGTCGCGTTCCGGAAAATCCAAAAAAACGATCACTCGAACTCAGATTCAACCTGGGCACGCGCACAGATCTGGTGTGAACACAGGTAAATTCATCCGACGATATGTCAGATAAGACGATGTCAGACGCGGATTGATTTCCATCAACAACACGTCCTGTCGATCGACTCGATGGAGCAAATCAAATCCGACATACCCGCTCAGCCCCGGTAGGTGAGCAATGATGGTAAGAATCAATTCCTCGGCGGCCTGTGTTAAGCCAGGATTGTTCACAGGAGAGGAAGAAATGAATTGAAACGTCTGCTCGCAAAGATGCTGTTGAACCAGCGGGAGAAAACGAACTCCATCCGCGTTGATCACGCAAGCCATCGAGAGTGGAACCGCTTCAAGGCAAGGCTGCAGAAGCATCGGGCCAAATTCTGAAGTCATCTCCGCAGATTGCGCCTGAGAGAACGTCAGTTTCGAAGTCGCAACCGAGCCTGCTCCGAATCGTGGCTTATGAATCCAGGACGCTAACTCAGGAAGTGCGTTCTGATCTGTGAACGTTTCGATCGTCGCGATCTGATTTTTTTTGCAGAACTCATAGATCGCGAGTTTGTCAGCACACATTTGAATCGCCCACGCATCACACCCCAAATGTCTCAAGCCCGCTTCTTCGACCAGGCGCACTCGGTTCAAGAGTTGATCATGAAATTCCGGCGCGATCACCAGAACACTGCTGACTTCCTTCAACAACTGTTCAAAGAGACGTTGCTCCTGTTTCGAGGAATCAACGTCAAGCACATTCACATGGGTTCGGGCCAGTCCCGCAAAAGGAAATTCACCCAACCAAGAATGCCACAGCGTTGTTACTTGCGTGTGCGGCCAGGCAGAGAGTTCATCGATCGACGCCAATAACATATCACGCCCTTCCCGCACCAGCGAGGCTTGGCTGAACAGTGCAGGATCAGCACCGGCGGTCAGGAACTCATAGACGAAAATGTGCATCGAGGATCTCAGCTATGATCAAAAATTCTGTATCCCAAGAAATACGGTCTCCCAACAAATGGCCAACTGTCACAATCCTGCCTCAGCCAACTCTGATAGTAATGGGCTGAAGCTGTTGATTTCCGGGAAGAAGAACAAGCTTCTGAGCCGACCATTTCAACGACCAGGATCAATTGCGTGAACACGTCTGGTCAAGTCAATGAATTCCAATTGCAGTTATGTCGTCGGCTTGAGGAATTTCTGTCGGATCTCTTCTTTGACATCCCGATGCAGGAGCACAATTGCAGTATCACCGGGTTGCATGGTATCGTCGGCTCCGGGCACCCATGTGTAGTTCTGACGATCGACGGCCGCAATCAATGCATTCCTGAGTTTGATCGTCTTGAGAGGACCGCGCGACATCTCACAGCCTGCCTGAACTTCAATTTCCCAGACGATCGCCTGGCCGGCTGCAAAGGTGTGCTCTGCCAGAATGGGCCCACCGCGAACCATCCCGAGGACTTGTCGCGTCATCACCTCACGAGGACTGACGGCCTGATTGATGCCCAGTTTTTCCAGGACGTTGGTATAGTCGGGACGTCGGACGACACTGAGAATCTGCTGCGATCCCAACTCGCGGGCTTCGACGCCGCAAACGATGTTATCTTCATCACGCCCCATCGCAGCGACGAAGATGTCGGCTTTCCCGACACGGGCTTCTTCCATCTCAATGCGACTGGTGGCATCGGCTTTGAGGACTCGGGCATGAGGCAGTTTCTGCGCCAGATACTCACAACGCTTCTGGTCTGATTCCAACATTGTCACTTCAAAGCGCTCACCGAGCAGAATCGCCGCGAGATTGAACCCGATTTCCCCACCCCCGGCGATGATAATATCTTTTCGTGGCGGCTTTTTGCGTTCAAAATATTTGATCGCATGATCGATCGCATCACGCGATCCAAACAGTGTCACGTGGTCGCCGGCTTCGATCACATCGCTGGCTTGTGGAATGAAGGCACGCTTGCCACTGGACAACAATCCGACACGCACCTGTTTGGGGAGTTCCAGTTGAGACAGCGATTTTCCATCCGATTTAGAATCCGGTTGTACTTCCACTTCCTGAACTTCGATCCCCCCTCGCAAAAATGACTCCACTGTCAGAAATCCCGTCCGACGAATCGAACTGGAAAGCTCCTGGGCTGTCAGATACTCCAACGAGAGCATGCGGTCGATATGGAAATGGCTTTGATAATCGAACGTGGAGAAGTCACGATACGTCGGGTTGAAGATGCGGGCAACACTCCGTTTCGAGCCCATCTCTTTGGCCAGTGAGGCACCGACGAGATTGATCTCATCCAGGCTTGTTACAGCGAGCGTCAAATCAGCATTGAGAATGTCGGCCTGAAAGAGCGTCACGGCATCGCAACAGTTGCCCGTGATCCCCTGAACATCCAGGTCCGAAATATTATGCTCGATCTGTTCGCGGTTTTTATCGATCACGCGGACATCGTGTTGATGTTCACAAAGAGTTTTCGCCAAAGCCGTCCCGACGGTTCCGGCTCCAAAAATGACAACATTCATAGTCTGGTTCGCTTGCTGGTAATTTCGTAGTAGAGGATTTTCAAAGGCGTTCCGTCACAAAAAAGTGTGAATAGACCCGTTAAGGAGGGGGAGAACTGAGACGTTCCTGTTGAATACATGCCCGTCGGGCCACTGCGCGTGCACTCGCAGGGTTGTTGAGTTCATCCTCTTGAATCAACAGATCTTCAAGGATTTTTCCGTGTTGAATCGTCTCATCGAAAATGCGTGAGACATCGTCCGGTTTGACGTGTCCATAAAATATGCCGTGCGGATAAATGGCGACCACAGGACCGAATTCACATTGTTCCAGACAACCAGCGGCATTGGCACGTACCAGCGGGCCGAGTTTGCGAGACTTGATCTCTTGCTTGAATGCCTCACGAAGTTCACCCGTCGCTTGGGGATCGCAGCACCCTCGAGGGTGATCACAGGCTCGCTGGTTGCCACAGATAAAGATATGATGAGTGAAGGCGGGCATAACAATGCAGATCCTTAATTGATCAATTGATGCTAGTCGAGTTACTCAGGAAACTCAATTGACTGGCATTACGCGGAAGGGGAAACGGTGTACATCAAGGTCTGCGGCGTCAAAGAGACGCAAACAGCCAGGGAGTTGGTCGAAGCGGGTGTCGATGCCATCGGGTTGAATTTTTATCCTGCATCGATCCGCTATGTTTCCACCGAAATCGCCAGCCAGATCGTGAATTCTCTTCCAGGGCATGTCGATCTGATCGGATTGTTCGTCAACGAAACCGTCGATGAGATTCTAAAGGTCTGCCAAACCACAGGGCTGAAAATCGTACAGCTACATGGCGATGAAAACCTGTATGACTATCAACGCCTGACTCAAGAAGGTTTGGAAGTCATTCTCGCCTGGAGAATGCCGCAAGACGATCTTTCGCTGAAAGGTCTTTCATCGCGACTGGCTGAAGCAGAGTCGGCTGGATTAAACATCAAGGCTGTCATTATTGATGCACTCTCCACGTCCGGTTATGGCGGGACTGGGGAATGCGTCTGCTGGGCAGACGTCTGGGAACATTATCAACGATCCGTTTGGCCGCCGTTGATCTTGGCGGGAGGGCTGACTCCTGCTACCGTGGCAGAGGCCATCGGCCTCGTTCAACCGTGGGGGGTGGATGTCGCCAGTGGCGTCGAAAGCATCAAAGGCGTTAAAGATCTGGAGAAGTGCCGCGAGTTTATTCGCAAGGCACGTGAGAGCAAGTCATGAGAGTCTCACGATTGGTCAATCATCGTAAGCCCGCCTTCGGCAAAAACATGCTCACGCCGATGATCGATGTTGTCTTTTTGTTGCTGGTCTTTTTCATCTGTGCTTCGTCAGGGCAGATGCGAGAAGCTGTTTTGCCTACGGTGTTAAGTCAGGGATCAACGACTCCACTCAACACTACAAAGCCCCAACAACGTGAGCAAACAGAAGTGTGGATCGATATTGCTGGATCGCAGACTGGCGAAACATCCCTGCGATTGAACAATCAACCTCTTAAGAATCTGGAAGAACTCAGGCAATCGCTCACAAGCATTGCAGCATCCTCTTCCGATCCTATCGTCATCTTAAGACCGACAGAAGAGATGACAACGCAAATGATTGTCGCTGTGATGGATGCCTGCGAACAGGCAGGCATGGTGACGATTCATTTTTCAGGACGCTAGTACAGTCACGAGTCTCCTGAAATCGGTGCTGCACGCCGTCTCGGGCCTTTTCCAATTCGTATTCAGTCAAAGACACGGCTAAGAAAGTGGTTTTCATGAAGTTGTTTGATACGCATTGTCATCTGGATGAAGAATCACTGATCGTCGAGATTGATCAAGTGATTGAGCAGGCTCAGCGTGAAGGAGTGGAAGGGATATTGACAATCGGCACGACGCTGGCCAGTAGTCTTAAATCCATCGAACTGGCAGAACGCTTCGAGACTGTTTTCGCCGCGGTGGGATTGCATCCTAATTATGTGACACAAGCCAATCCTGGAGACTGGAAGGAAATTGTGGAATTGACGTCGCATCAGAAAGTCGTTGCGGTCGGTGAAACAGGCTTGGACAAGTATTGGGATTTTGCACCGATCGAGGCACAACGGGATTATTTTTGTCGGCACCTGGAATTGTCACGCAGGACCGGTTTGCCGTTTATCGTGCATTGCCGGGACGCAGAACCGGAGGTATTGGAAGTGCTGGGCAAAGATGTCGAGAAGGGACCGCTCAACGGAGTGATGCATTCGTTTTGCGGCTCAATTGACACGTTGGAAAAGTGCCTGAAATGGGGGATGATGATTTCTTTTTCAGGGATGCTGACTTATAAGAAGAACGAGTCACTGCGGGAGTTGGCGACGCGTGTGCCCATGGAGCGGTTGCTCGTCGAAACGGATGCACCCTATTTATCCCCCCTGCCATTTCGAGGCAAACGCAACGAGCCGGCGTATGTCGCGCAGACATTGAAAGCCCTGGCTGCTGCCCATCACATCACCTCTGAACAGATGGGCGAAGTGACGACAAAGAATGCACGTCGGTGGCTGGCATTGGACGCATCGCCCGGAGATTTGTAGCCCAAGAGTATCCGTGAACCCTGTTGCGATTGGTGCGTGGATTCCTTTTTGGTCTGACGCTGTCTTCGAGTTTTCGAGGGTTGCGACGTTGCCGAATGATTTCGGAGCGTTTATAGTTTGTTCACAGAGCGCTTCATAAATTAAAGGGGATCCGACAGTCTGATTGTAAGGAACATGGATGACACCTTTGAGTTGGCTGAAAAATGCGTTTGCGCTGGATGCTTCACCAGGTTCAGAAGTCAGTCCCGAAGTCGACGCCCTGCTGAATCGGCTGATCTGTGAGGTGATGCGTCGGAAATTAGAAGTCCCTGCCTTGATGCTACTGGAAATGGGACGCCCCCTGGGAAACTTGTCTGCTCAGGTGCTTCATTTTGTACAGCCGATTGCCGGTTGTCTGTTTAATGCCAACGAACTGCAATTTTGGGCGAGTTTTCTGGAACGCTCTGACGCGTTAAAACTTTTGGCTGATCGCCTCGAATCTCAAGCCCGCCCGTCGTATTGCATGCAAACCAGTCACCCAGCAAATTCTCCAGAGCCCGCCTGTCTGGCGGAGAGTCTCTCGGAAGGGAGTCGTATGGACAATTAACACTGCAACATAACTCTGCAAACAACTTGCAGTCATGCAATCCCTATGGCGAGAGCGGATTCTTCACCGACACGAGAGCACCCCGCCGGAAACATTCCTCCGGCAATATTCAGCCAGAAAAGAACTTTGATGATCGATCATGCCGCCCTGCATCATGAGTATCCTGCACTTGATCTGGACAAAATCAATGTAATTTTGGCAACCGATTGTGGCAGCACGACGACCAAAGCGATCCTGATCCAAAAAGTGGATGGGCATTATCGTCAAACCCATCGAGGGGAAGCGCCAACGACGGTTGAAAAACCAGTCGCTGATGTGACGGTTGGCGTGACCAATGCTGTCACAGAAGTCGGTGAGCTGGCTGGCCGGAAACTGGTAGATGACAACGGCGAAATCATTCGCCCGGCTCAGGGAAATGTCGGCTGTGATATCTACATCTCGACCTCCTCGGCAGGGGGTGGTTTACAGATGCTCGTAGCGGGTGTCGTTAAAGAGATGTCTGCCGCCAGTGCGCAACGAGCAGCGCTGGGTGCAGGTGCGATCGTTATGGAAACCCTTTCTTCCAACGATAAACGCAAACCATACGAACAGATTCAGAGAATTCGCGAACTCCGTCCTGACATGATTCTCCTGGCCGGTGGTACCGATGGTGGGACAAAGAAGCATGTTGTAGGCCTTGCAGAAATTATTGCACCTGCCAAACCATTGCCACGCTTTGGCAGTGAATACCGGATGCCGATCATCTTCGCGGGCAATCGTGATGCCGCTCAACTGGTGGTCGATGTCTTCAAAAATGAAGTCGAGTTGCAACTCGTCGATAATGTCCGACCGGTGATGGAACGCGAAAATCTGGGGCCAGCCCGCGATGCCATTCACGACCTGTTTTTAGAGCACGTAATGGCGCATGCTCCCGGTTACGATAAACTCATCAGTTGGGCAGATGCCCCGATCATGCCCACGCCGGGAGCAGTGGGCAATATCTTGAAGATGATCGCCGACCGTGATGGCATTAATGCCGTCGGAGTTGATATCGGCGGCGCGACGACGGATGTGTTCAGCGTTTTTGACGGAGTCTTTAACCGGACGGTCTCGGCGAATCTGGGGATGAGCTATTCGATCAGCAATGTCTGCACGGAAGCAACGATGGCCAAAGTGCTCCGTTGGGTTCACTTTGATATGGATGAGCGGGAACTGCGCAACAGAGTCAAAAACAAAATGATTCGACCGACCACCATCCCTCAGACACGCGAAGCACTCGTCTTCGAACAGGCAGTTTCTCGGGAAGCCTTGCGTCTGGCGTATCAGCAGCACAAAGAGTTTGCAACGACACTCAAGGGTGTGCAACAGCAAAGAACTGTCGGCGATGTCTTCAGTCAACAAACCGGAGGTAACACTATCGTCAACAACATGACGCTGAATCTACTTGTGGCTTCGGGGGGAGTGTTGTCGCATGCTCCGAACATGAATCAGACCTCTGCCATGCTCATCGATGCCTTTGAACCGGAAGGCTTCACGACGCTGGCCAAAGACAGCATTTTCATGATGCCGCATCTGGGCGTCTTGTCGCAAGTGCATCCGCAGGCGGCGCTGGAAGTCTTTGAGAAAGACTGTCTGGTGTATCTGGGGACATGCATTGCCGTCAAAGGCCCAACCAAAATCAACGAGCCTGCCTTTCGCTATCACATCAAAGGAGAAGGTCTGGATCTCCAGGGGACGATCAACGGAGGAGAGATCAAACTCATCCCGCTCGATGATGGCAAGAAGGTGAACGTGTTGATTGAACCAACGGGAAAACTCGACATAGGAGCAGGCCCAGGTCGCCCTTTGGAAAAGGAAGCCCGTGGCGGAACGACCGGCCTGATTCTCGATGGGCGAGGACGTGGGTTGATTGTCCCGGAAGATCGCGTGACCGGAAGGGCACTCATGGAGCGCTGGGTTGAGTCAATGGAATTGTATCCGCAGTGACCATTTGAACTGCGCCTCTGAGCACGTTGAATAAAGTTTCAAAAAAAAGAACCGGACACTCTTGATTGCAAATCGAAAGCCCGACGAGAGCCATCCACTTACTGAATTGATGAACGGAATATGGCAGCAGCATACACACCAGGACTGAAAGTTTCGCCTTCGACAACGTTGAAGATCCGACGTGCTTTGCCGATTTCAGGCGAAGTCAAAGTAACGTCTGGTCAACTGGTCGGGGCACAGGACGTTGTCGCCGAAGCACTCTTGCCGGGGAATGTCTATCCGCTCAATGTGTCTAAAATACTTTCTATTCCTCCTGCTGAAGTTCCGGGGGCGTTGTTGAAGCAAGCCGGCGAGCAAATCAGCGAAGGTGAAATCCTGGCTCGGACAAAAGGCATCTTTGGATTTTTCAAAGGCGAACTGGCCAGTAAATACACAGCGGTCATTGAGTCCGTTTCCAAAGTGACAGGCCAGGTCATTCTCCGCGGCGACCCAATCCCTGTGCAGGTCAAGGCATTTATGGAGGGGACGATTGTCGAAGTCATCGATCGGGAAGGCGTCGTCATTGAAGCTCAGACAACCTTTATTCAAGGGATCTTCGGCGTCGGCGGGGAAACTTATGGTGAAATCGCCATCGCGACCAAAGACGCTCATCAGATGCTCACCCCTGATTTGCTCAACGAGTCAATGCGAGGCAAGATTGTCGTTGGGGGTGGACGAATGACTTATGATGCCGTAGCACGCGGCATCCAACTGGGCATTTCTGCCCTGATCAGCGGCGGCATTGATGATCAAGATCTTAAAGCCATCCTCGGCTATGATCTGGGAGTTGCGGTCACGGGGACCGAACAGATTGGAATCACGCTGGTGATTACCGAAGGCTTTGGTGAGATCTCGATGGCTGATCGAACCTTTGAGTTATTTCAAAAGCGGGCCGGCGCGGCGGCTTCTGTCAACGGGGCCACTCAGATCCGCGCCGGAGTCATGAGACCTGAGATTGTCATCCCGCTGGATCCGACTGTCGTTTCTGAGTCTGCTGTCGAAGATTCGTCCGCAGGCGGCGGTGTTATGGAAATCGGGGTTCATGTGCGTGTCATTCGAGATCCTTATTTCGGCGTGCTCGGTCAGGTCGCGCTCCTGCCACATGAACCTGTCGAATTGGAATCAGGCTCGTGGGCCAGAATTTTGCACGTCAAAACGTTCGATGGAAAAACTTTGGTTGTCCCGCGTGCCAATGTGGAACTCATCACCAAATAACTTATTCGAGCCAGATCAGAGACTCAGAGCCATAGTTTGGACGATCAAGAAATGAAAATGATGATGAATCAGCCCCGGGATCACATACAACTATTAACGACAACACTGGTATGCCTCATCGTGTTGTGGATTAAGCCGACAGGTTCTCTCTGGGCGGCACCTCCTGCTCCACCCGGTGATTTTGCCGTTAAAGACTATCCCCTTGATGATGGTTCATCCGTGAAGGTCTCGTTTACCTTGTCACCTGATGACGTCGACGAGAGCCTGGACGATGCCGTCACGAAGTATGTCATTGAAGCTTCCTCAGAAGCCAATGGATTCTTTCATGAAGCTGGATCGTACACGCCGGTGGAAGAAGATTTTACTGATGATGATCGTCGTGTGGGGTTGAAAGTTGGCGGGATTCAGGAAGGTGTTCCCACCTACTTTCGGATTTTTGCAGAGAACGCCCAAGGGGAGCGATCCCCAACAATCGTTTACGAGCAGGCGGTCACAACATCTATGGCGTGGTTTGATTTCACCCAGTTTCGCTTATTGATTCTGGTGATATTGATCTGTTCGGCGGTCATCTATTTCATTGAATTGGCACGTCGAGGCTATCCATTGAAGGTCAGAAAAATTGCCGGTCTGGAAGCCATCGACGAAGCGGTCGGCCGTGCGACCGAGATGGGCAAGAAGTGTTTGTATGTGCCAGGGATTCAGGATATCAACGATATCCAGACGATTGCGGGGCTGAATATTCTCTCGCGCGTGGCACGGACGGTCGGTGAGTTCGATGCCGAGATTGAAGTCCCGACGGCACGTTCACTGGTGATGACGGCTGCCAGCGAAACGATTGAGGGAGCCTTTCTGGCGGCAGGGCGGCCTGATGCCTTTGATCCAAAATCGATATATTACGTCACCGATTAGCAGTTCGGATATGTCGCGTATGTCACCGGCTGGATGGTGCGTGAAGAGCCCGCGGCGTGCTTTTATTTTGGTGCATTTTTTGCCGAATCGTTGATTCTCGCGGAGACAGGAAATGCCGTCGGAGCCATTCAGGTGGCGGGGACGGCACAGCCATCGCAGTTACCGTTTTTTGTTGCCGCCTGCGACTACACCCTGATCGGCGAAGAGATGTTTGCAGCGTCTGCCTACTTGTCTGGTTCGCCGGAAGAGTTGGGGAGTTTGAAAGGCCAGGACTTTGGCAAGTTGATTGCCGCCGGGGCCATCGTTTTGGGGTGTGTTACCATTTTCTTTTCGCCGACGTTGTTTGAACTGATTTTCAAGTCGACAAGTTTGTGATGTCACGACCGATGTTAATCCTGTAATGAATTGTTAGACCAATAGTCATGGAGCCCAAGCGACTCAACAGGTCGTGAGGAGTTCCTGGAGAGAGATCCTATGAAGCGGACAATCCCGCTGTTGATCACTGCCCTGGGCGGGATCTTATTGATCGTGGCGAGTTTCATCCCAGCAACCAAAGACTGGGGTGAGATGGCGACGATCTGGTTCGACATTCTGGCGGGGATCGCGTTTATCCTCGGGGGGGCCAACCTGCTGTTAATTCACTTGCGTAAAGTGAGTGATCAGAAGCCAGGCTGGGCGTATTCATTGATTACGCTGGTGTCGTTTTTGGTCATGCTGTTTGTTGGTCTGCTCAAGATCGGCGCTCCCCCTGCACCTGATCAGGAATTTTACGGTGAGTCGTTTGTGGAGATGTCTCCCGGAGAACTTCCTGAGGAATTGATCTTCTCGGTTGATGGGGGGGTGCCAGCTTCGGCGCAGCCAGATCATGTTGAGTTTCCACAATCAGTCCGGCAGCAAATGAGTGTGG
>JBGSVC010000335.1:0-2204 GCA_041753175.1 Planctomycetaceae bacterium | reverse complement strand
CAGATCGACGCCTGCCGCATTGAAGCCGGGGAACTCGATCGCGCTGCCAGTCAGGGGCTCTTCGACTGGAACAACGCCCTCGAACTCGCCGACATCGTCTCCGGCAAAATCACCGCTCGAGAACACGACGACCAAACCATCCTCTTCAAATCCGTCGGCTTAGGTCTCGAAGACATCGCGCTGGCAGAATTTGCCCGTCAAAAAGCACTGAAAAGCCCACTGACTTTTCGGGAGGGCGATCCATTCTGTGAACCGAATCGTTGAAAAACGCCCTGATTGAGCCTTTGGATCAGAATATCATTCCTCCTGAGTGTCGCCGATGATGATCGTTTCACACTGCGGAAGAGATTTCAAAAAGAGACGACCATACGGCTTGGTTAATACCCGCGGATCCAGGATCGCGACCTGCCCATGATCGGTTCTGGATCGGATCAGCCGACCAAAACCTTGTTTGAGCTTGATGATCGCCTCGGGCACCTGATAATCAAAAAAAGGCTTCCCACCATTTTGCTTGATTCGTTCCAGTCGCGCTTCCAACAGAGGTTGATCGGGGACACTAAATGGAAGGCGAGTGATGATCACATTCTGCAACGCATCCCCCGGCACATCCACTCCCTGCCAAAAACTGTCTGTCCCAAAGAGCACCGCGCGTGGCGTGCTCTTAAACCGCATCAGCAATAATCCGCGCGTGGTATTCTCGCCCTGACTGAGTAACGTGTAACGGTTTTGGTTCAGCCAGCCCGTCAGTCGCTGCGCACACAATCTTAACGCATGGTAACTTGTAAACAGCACAAACGCCCGTCCCTGGGTCGCCTCGATCTGCTTTTTGACCTCCTCACACATCCGCTCTTCAAAGACATGTGGCGTCGTCGAGGGATCGGGCAGATCCCGATACAAAATCAACCGGGCCTGCTGCTGATAATCAAAGGGACTTCCCAGTTTCAATTCTTCCCCCCCGCTGACACCCAGACGGTTCCGGATAAACTCAAAATTGTCCTGCCCGATCGTCAATGTGGCACTGGTAAGAATCGTCGTCGGCACCTTCTGAAACAATTCTTCACGCAAGATCGATCCGATATCAATCGGCGAAGAAACAAGCTTGAGATTGCGACGACGTGCCCCCGACGATTCCATCCAGTAAACGGCATCGTCGAGTTTTTGATGCAACCACGTATCGAGCGCCTCGGCTTGTCCCAGCAGCGTTTCGCAGGCCGACTTGAATTCAATCCGTTCTGCTTCCTGATCAAACGACTCGGCAAACTGATCCAGTGAACGGGCCAGTCGTCTGAGTTCGGGCGTCAGGATATCTTCAATTTTTGGTGGCGTTCGAACACGACCATTCTCGGTCGTATGGGTATTGCGCCACTGCTCCACGTCGTCAAAAAATGCATCGACCTGATAACGCAGACGCGTCACCAGTTTTTGTCCATTGTGATCGGCATGATGAACCAAAAGACCTTTCTGCGTTCGGTCGTTATACAGCTTGTTGAGCAGATAATTGATCTGGAAATTTGAGATCGAAATTCCCATATGATCAGCCGCCACATTCTCCAGCGTATGCGCCTCGTCGAAGATGACGGTATCGTAATCTGGCAACACAGAGGCTCCCTCTCGTCGCAGCGCCAGATCTGAAAAAAACAGGGCATGGTTGACGATCAACAAATCGGCATTCCAGATCCGACGACGGGCTCGATAATAAAAGCAGTCTTCATACGTGGGACACTTCCGCCCTAGGCAGTTGTTGTGCTCGCTGCGAATTTCATCCCAGACTTCCCGTTGAGGCGAAAACTCCAGATCCGACAGGCTCCCATCTTTGGAACTGCGCGACCAACTCCCGATCTGTTCGAGTTCTCCCAACGATTCCGGCGTCGAAAACAACGATCGCGATTTGTCGATGGCCCCTTTCAGCCGACGCAGACTCATATAGTTCGAACGCCCCTTGACCAACACAAACGTAAATTCCTCAGGGATGATCGCGTTCAAAAACGGCAGATCCTTGAAGACAATCTGCTCCTGCAAATTGATCGTGTGTGTTGAAATGATGATCTTCTTTTTGTCTTTCTTCGACTTGCCACTACTCTGATCGGCATTTCTCCGCACGGCTTCCAGAATCGCGGGCACCAGATATGCAAAACTTTTCCCCACTCCGGTCCCGGCCTCGACGATCAGATGATGTTTGCTGCGCATCGCCTCTTCGACACGCT
>JBGSVC010000334.1:0-2391 GCA_041753175.1 Planctomycetaceae bacterium | reverse complement strand
GGCTGGGAGAATGCGATGGCCACGACATCAGTGCCGATCTGACCGAGGTCAATATCTACCTGTATGGTGAAAGCGCTGAGGCCATCTTCAAGGCAATTTATCCCATCGTTAAGAAAAGCACGTGTGTCAAAAATGCGACCGCCACCCTGCGATTTGGGGAAATTGACGATGACGAAACCACCGAACGCACGGAAAGTATTCCGAATTAGAAACAGTTGACAGGGAATTACTCGTTCGAGGATTCTTTTGAGGTTAGCGTGCCCGCTGATAAAAAGGGAGCTTTGTGACGACGGCCGGTATCCGAGCACCGCGCAGATCCGCTTCTATGTGCGTCCCCTCGCCCAGATAAGCTTTCTCCATCATCGCCATGGCAATCGTCTTTTCCAGCGTCGGAGAAAATGTTCCTGATGTGATTTCTCCAACGAGATTTTCGCCATCGTAGAGTTTGATCCCCTCGCGCGGAATGCGTTTGCCTTCAAAAATCAGGCCGACGCGGCGACGATTGACCCCGGCGGCTTTGATTGCTTCCAATTGGGATTTCCCATGAAAATCGGGCTTATC
Source organism: Planctomycetaceae bacterium (assembly GCA_041753175.1). Classification (GTDB taxonomy): domain Bacteria; phylum Planctomycetota; class Planctomycetia; order Planctomycetales; family Planctomycetaceae; genus SXPC01. Next base: position 1,830 of record JBGSVC010000334.1, on the reverse strand, counting down.
CAGTTTGACTGCAAATCCCAGGTCGGCACTGAGGGGGTCTGTCGTTTCATTAAGTTCGTGTCCGTATAAGGGCATCGCGGCTTCGAGACGCAGGGTGTCCCGGCAACCCAGTCCAGCGGGTTTCAAACCGACAGGCTCACCCAATTGCATCAACGTTTCCCACAGCCAGACACCATGGTCGGCATCGATGATCATTTCAAACCCGTCTTCACCGGTATACCCTGTTCGGCTCAGAACCAGTCGCTGATCGTTGACGATCAATTCATGAAACGTGTAGTACTTCATCTGGGCGACTTCATCATTGAGCAGTTCACTGACAATCGAGACCGCCTGTGGCCCCTGGATGGCGAGCATCAACTCATTGATCGTTTCATCGTGGAACTCAATGTCTCCACTCTTGGGGAGATGCTGTTGAATCCAACTGACAATCTTTTCACGGTTGGAAGCATTGACAACCAGCAGAAAGCTCTCCTGATCGCGGCAGTTGATCAGAATATCGTCGAGCACTCCCCCCTGATCGTTGGTCACTAAGGCATACTTCACCTGACCGGGCTTCAACTTCGAAACATCAATCGTGACCAGCGAGTTCAGAAACTCGGTTGCTCCATTGCCTTCCAGATACAATCGACCCATGTGGGCGATGTCGAAAATCCCGGCTGCTTTTCTGACCGCATGATGCTCGTCGACGATCGATGTGTACTGGATAGGCAATTCCCAGCCTGCAAAATCGACGATGCGTCCGTTGTGTGCTCGATGCCAATCGTAAAGTGGGGTTTTCATCAGCTTTGAAGCCTTATCGCCAAAGACACAGATACTCACGTCCATCCGACGTTTGAGAGAACAACAGGAGGGGAATTGAATTCGACTCATCAGGGTCAAATCACACACAAAAAACACGATGTGTGATACAGGCCTAATTCCGAGCGGTCAGTGAGGCCCACATGTATTCCCGGTTCAGTCTGGCGATGTTATCAACTGTCACCCCTGCCGGACAAGCGGCCTGGCATTCATTCGTGTTCGTACAGGCTCCAAACCCTTCATCATCCATCTGGGTGACCATACTCAAGACGCGTTCTTTTCGTTCCGGAGCCCCTTGCGGCAGAAGAGCCAACTGCGAAACCTTTGCTGAGGTAAACAGCATTGCTGATGCATTTTTACAAGCAGCCACACAGGCCCCGCATCCAATGCACGCAGCGGCGTTAAACGCCATATCCGCGTTGTTCTTGGGAACGGGAACTGAATTGGCATCGGGTGCATTTCCCGTGTTAACGGAAACGAATCCGCCGGCCTGCATAATGCGGTCAAAGGCACTGCGATCCACGACCAGATCTTTGATCACCGGAAACGAATTCGCCCGCCAGGGTTCAATGGTGACGGTGTCGCCATTTCGGAATCGTCGCATGTGCAATTGGCAGGTGGTTGTCGTTCGATCGGGTCCATGTGGCTGTCCGTTAATCATCATGCCACAGGACCCACAAATGCCCTCCCGACAGTCATGATCAAACGCCACAGGATCTTCACCCTGGCGAATCAGCCTGTCGTTGAGCACGTCCAGCATTTCCAGAAACGACATATGTGTGTTGATGTCGTCGACTTTGTAGGTCCGAAACTGCCCCGGTTGATCGCCAGCGGGTTGTCGCCAGATCTTGAGTGTCAAAGAAAGATTTTTATGGATGCTCATTCTTGCTTCTCGTCGTGAAAGAGGAAATGCTAGGTTGCGAAGAGGAATGGGATTTCAGGGAGTATTGGCTTCGACCTGATGGAAGAGCCGGGAAAATGGAATTTCCGTCGCCTGATCAGATCATTCTGAGTAACTCCGCTTAGAGGGCT
>JBGSVC010000333.1:0-4768 GCA_041753175.1 Planctomycetaceae bacterium | reverse complement strand
GCCAGACGAATTTTGAAGCCGCTCCCGTGACGATTACAGCAGAGCTGGAAGGCATTGGTATCGCTGGGGAAAGCGTGGTCGTGGAACTCTGTGATGAGTTGGGAGTGAAACTGGAATCACAGACAGTGGTCGGTGTGCGAGACGGCGAAATATTTTCCGTCCGTTTTCAGGTCAAGCCTGAGAAACGAGGAGTGCTCTTTTATCAAGTGTCTGCATCTCGCAAACAAGCCGTTGCAGATTTGGGAGTCATCAGCAAAGTTGAAGAAGCGACATTATTAAATAACGCCCGCACGGTGATGGTCAATCGAGGACAAGGGCCTTACAACGTCTTGTATGTGTCTGGCCGCCCGAATTGGGAGTTCAAGTTTTTGAATCGAGCGCTGGCTGAAGACAATGAAATCCGGTTTCACGGCTTGATCCGGATCGCCAAGCGAGAGCCAAAGTTTCAGTTTCGAGACAAAGACTCAAACGCGAATCGAATCTTTACAAACACTGATGACGAGAAGAAGGAGCAGGTCGAACAATATGACGAGCCGGTGCTGTTGCGTGTCGGTCAGTTGGAAACAGGAGAACTCGCAGGCGGGTTTCCCAAAAGCAGTGAAGAGTTATTTGCCTATGATGCTTTGATTCTCGACGATATCGAAGCCGACTTTTTCACGGCAGAACAAAAGTCGCTGATCCAGGATTTTGTCGGACTTCGTGGAGGTGGGTTTTTAATGCTCGGTGGAACGGAATCGTTTGTCGAAGGCGGATTTCATCGCAGTCCCATCGGAGATCTTCTGCCATTTTATTTAACAGGTGTCTCCCAACGACCGGCTTCACCGGAGTATGCGCTGGCACTGACGCGGGAGGGAAAACTCGAACCCTGGGTCCGTGTGCGAACAACACAAGAACAGGAGGATCGACGCCTGGAAGAAATGCCTCGATTGAAAACATTAAACCGCGTTGGCGCTCTCAAGCCCGGTGCCGTTGAGCTTTCTGTGGTGCAGTCGAAATCAGAAACGACGGAGCCAGCTTTGGTGACGCAGCGGTTTGGTCGCGGACGGACAGCGGCGTGGCTCATTGGAGATTTGTGGCGCTGGAAACTGCATCAAGCGGAAACCGACAACGAAGATCTTGAAAAAACTTGGCGACAAACCGTTCGCTGGCTGGTCGGCGATGTCGCACAGCGACTGCGTATTGAAGCCGTCCGGAAGCAGGATCATCCCCTGCGCCCCATCTTGCTTCAAGCTCATGTGTGTGATGATAACTATCAGCCCTTGGACAATGCCCGAGTCGAAGTGGAACTGACGACTCCAGACGGAGAAACGCTCAAATTAACCGCGGCACCGGTTGAACAGTATTCAGGTGAGTATGCCACGACATATGTTCCGCGCGTCCCGGGAACGTATCGAGCAAACATTATTGCCTACGAGCCTGATGGCAGTGAGATTCAACAGTCACAAACGGGATGGGTCTGTGAGCCAGCCGGGGATGAATTTTTAACACTCGAACCTCATCGTGAGTTTCTGGAACAAATCGCACAACAATCCGGCGGTGAGGTCGTCGAGCTGGATCGACTGGAGGAGTTTGTAACGACTCTGCCTGATCGCGACGTGCCGATTGCTGAACCGAGAATACATTCTCTCTGGCATACGTGGACGGTCTTTCTATGTGCCGTAACCCTGCTGATTGGTGAATGGGGACTCAGGCGCTGGAAAGGACTGGCATAAGATGTGGTGGATGAGTCTGTGCTGTATGTGTTTGATGGTAGATGGGAATGTAACGCAGAACGTCTCAAACCAGACGGCGGTGGTCGTTGTCGTGGGTGAACCGGGCGCGCCAGAGTATGAAGAGCAGTTTGCTCGTTGGGCGCTCCAGTGGAGCCAGGCAGCACAACAATCGGGGAGTCAACTCATTGAGGTTGGACCACCTCAACAGTCTTCGATCCAGAAAGAAGATCACGAACTTCTCAGACTGACATTTGAGCAACTGGCCCAGAAGCCTCCTGACACTTTGTGGATCGTGTTGATCGGACATGGAACTTTCGACGGCAAGAAAGCTCGTTTCAATCTCCGTGGCCCGGACATGACGGCTGCAGAACTTTCGGAGTGGCTGCAACATGTTTCCAGTCGCATCGCGATTATCAATTCGTCGTCGGCAAGTGGGCCATTTATCAATACGCTCTCGGGACCGGATCGAGCTATCGTCACCGCCACGCAAAGTGGGTTTGAATACAATTTTGCCAGGTTCGGCGGACACATGGCTCAAGCGATCGGCGAGACAACCTGTGATCTTGATAAAGATGGGCAGACTTCACTTTTAGAGGCATGGCTGGCGGCTTCGAAACGTACGCAGGAATCGTATGACGCTCAGGCACAGTTGGCTACCGAGCATGCGCTGTTAGACGACAATGGCGATGGAATAGGAACTCCAGCCGATTTTTTTCGGGGGCTGCACGTTGTCAAAACGTCAAAGGACCAAACACTGCCGGATGGAACGCTCGCCAACCAGTTTTTACTTGTCACTGGGGAGGCCAGTGTTGTCTTGACGGATGAACAACGACAAACCCGAGATCAGCTCGAACGCGAACTGGCAGCACTGAGAGAGAAAAATAATCAGCGAGAGAAAAAAACTCAGCTTCAAGAATCAGACTATCTCAAACAGCTGGAAGAAATTCTGATTCCGTTGGCACACATCTATGAAGAAGCCAAACGCGGGGCACAGGCGCCTGACAATCATCAGTGACGCAAAGCACAAAGACACCAGACGAGCATCGTTGAGTGGGGTTATTGGTTGTTCATAAAATAAATAAATGTCCCGACGATGGCTGCGACAAACAATACTGTGAAGGCGATTTTCCAAGTGCTCCACGGGCGATTGCCAGCGACTTTTCCCGTCACGCCATTCACGACGAGGGTGTAGACCTTGTTTTGATATTTGTAGGTCATCGACCAGACAGGCAAGAGCACATATTTGAACGTGATGGCGTGATGAGTTGTGTTGAGACGATCGATGACCTGTTTGTCGCCTCCAATTCGGCCTCTGACATCAGCACGCAAGGCTTCGTCAATCTCCAGACGAGCCAGTTCAAAACCATGATCCAGCTTGAGGGTATAGGTGCTGGCAAGAAATCCAGCAAGAACTTCATCGTTGAAGGGGATTGTCTTGATCAACGGCCACGGCCGCAACTGATTAATAAGGTCGACAGGAAAGCCATCGGCGGCGAGCACGAGGACATCATCAAAGAAGCGTTGAAATTCTCCGGAGCGTGACGACCAGCGAGTGCGTGTTTCGGTACGACGGTTTTTGCCGGATCCAACGGTGACGGTGTAGTTGTCTCCACGTTTGCCCCAATAGGCATTGGCAGTCATGGAATCGAATGTCCAGAAGGGGAGGTAGATGCCATCGAATTGACCGTTGATCCCTCGTTTTTTGAAGTTGTTGGGTGCAAACCAGAGCGACCGGACCCAGGCTTCGAGGCGCTTTTTGACATTTTCGCGATCGACCTGAAACGCAATCACTCCATCAGCAATGATGCGTTCGATGGCATCATGAATATCATTTCGTTGCGTGGGAGTATCGCAGTAAGGGCAGCGTGTGCTCGTCATGGCACCTTGAAAGACGACCGTCCCGCCGCAGGAAGAACAGGTGAATTCGTGGAGTTCACCCACGAGCGTGTTTTTGGTTTTTCGTTCTTCCAGTTGAGTAAGCATCGCGTGGTAATCACGCTCTTCGATCGTTTTGTCGGAAGCCGAGAGATCTTGTTCGTATTCGCAGTAGGGGCATTTCAGTTTTTGGGAGGAGATATCGAAAATGATATCGGCTCCACAACGTGGACAGGGAAAAGTTTTGCTGACTGGACCTTCGACGGGCATAGAATCGTCGGTGGACTCAGGAAATCCAGTCTGTTGATCAACCGTTTCGTCGAGACTGGTCGTCTCTTCTGGAAATTCGTTGTCACTGTGTTCGTCTTCAAAGGTGTTCAATGCTGACAACCCCTGTGCAGAAAAAAATTGAACTCGATCCTCTTGAGGTCGCTGAGGATCGCGTGTCTCGGGCAGAAATTAAGAGAACGTCTGATGCTGCTCAAGGGATCATATCAAAGCAGAATGAAAAAGAAATCTGATCCAACAAGGCAGAGATTTCGTTATCATTTAAGGCTTAAACACGTTTAGAAAGGAATAACATCAGATGCAACGCATAATTGCGATCGCTTTTGGGGCAGCATTTGGCGGGATAGGGTTATCTCTCCTGGGATTTATGTGGCTATCTGATCACAACGAGTTTGGCACACCACCACTCTTCTTTCGCGTCTTCGCCTCCTTCATGGCGATCCCGTTTGTTGCGATCGGCGGGGCGACTTTTTACAGCGGCCTGACAGGAAATCTGATCTCACATCCTCGAAATCTGGCCAATGATCTTCTGCAACAACTCGCGGATAGCAACATCGGGAACGCTCCAAAGAAACCTGCAGAAACAAAAGACAATCTGGACTGTCCGCATTGTGGATCCCCCACAGGAGACGCCGCTGACATTTCTCCTTCGGGCGATGTGAAGTGTGGACATTGCCGAAATTGGTATTCAGTCAGATCACAGTGAAGAACCTTGAGTTCAATAACAGAAGTCATCTCTGTCCATCGAGATTGGTCGCAGTCGACTCAGCCTTTGCGCCGGAATGGATAAAACCAGACGCCATACGGGAGAAAACGGACGGTTAAAGGATCGGTGAATTCAATCGGGTTTTCCAGACGCCAGGCATATTTCCCTTCCATGATCGGCAGATCGG
>JBGSVC010000332.1:0-6891 GCA_041753175.1 Planctomycetaceae bacterium | reverse complement strand
GCAGATGCCAATACTGGATGGCTATGAGGCGACACGCCGATTGAAAAGTAGCGGATGTCGGATTCCGATCATCGCGATCACGGCACACACGATGCAGGGTGATCATGAGAAATGCCTGGCGGCGGGGTGCGATGGATATTTATCGAAGCCGATCAACCGCGAGCAGATGAACAGTGTGATTAATGCGGTGTTAAATCGTTCGACAGATGTTGTGACGAAAACCTGAGCGTGTTGAAGAGATTCAGGTGATGGGGATGTAGCGTTTGAGCCATTGGACGGGCCAACTAAGCAGCATAATGATGATGGCGATGGGCCAGGCGATGGGATTGATGAGCCAGAGTATGCAGCCGCATTGCATGGAGTATTTGCCAAGCATTTGCCCGATTGTGCGTTGGGTGAACTTTCCGGACTCTTCGCTGCTATAGTTAGCGATCTTGATGAGTTTGGCGGAGAACTTCATGGCGTAGACGATGAATTGCGTCGAGGCGAAGATGATGCCGATGATCCAGATGGCGATGTGGAAGGGCGATAATGTTTGTGTTTTGAAAATGGTGTGGGAATAAAAAGTAGCGGCCGTGATCGTGGTGAGGGTGATCAGGTTGAGAGCGGTCCACCAGCGGATTTGTGTATTTGTGATGCCTTGAGCTTCGTGACGGGCGAGGATGGTGATGGCGGTGATGTGGAGGGTGAGGGCGGCAGCGACGAGGGCGAGGAGCGTGAGTTTTGCGGGATCTGAGTTTTGATCTAACAGAAATGTGCCACCGAGGATGATGTTAAGTCCTCGACAGCAGCCCATCATCAAAGGGGCAAAGGGGAGCCATTTGAGGCCGTCGTAGACGAGGATGCAAATTGCGAGTGCGACTGCGATATGAAAGGCGTCATGACTGACGAAATAGGCAGATGTCAGACCAGATATGATCAATGAGACGGCCAGAGTGAGGGCAGTTATCCATGAGAATTCGCCGGAGGCCAGGGGGCGGTTGGAGCGTTCTTTGCGGTCTTGCCTGATGTCAAAGAGATCGTTGAAGACCATGCCTGAGAGATAGAGGCAGGCGGAGGAGAGTAGGAGCAATGCAAGCGTTGGCCAGGGGAGGTTGTTGAAGTTTCCATCAAAGCATAGGAATGCGCCGAGGAGGATGTCGGCTGCGACGGAGAAAACCAATGGAAGGCGGAGGAGGCGAGCCAGCGGGAGGAATTTATTCACATTTACCCCAGAGAAGTCGGTGAAGTGAGCGGGTTATTGACGGTCATGATTGACCAGGCGTGGCCGGGTTCTATGATATAGAACGATCGCTCAAAGTTAATTCACGTCCTGTTTAACAGATTTCAATCATGAGTATTCCACAACATATTGTCATTATTGGTGGGGGCGTTATTGGGACGTCCTCAGCTTATTATCTTTCGCTTGGTGGATACAAGGTCACCATTGTAGAAAAAGGGCGTTTTGCAGGGGCCTGTTCGCATGGGAATTGCGGGTTGATATCGCCGAGCCATGTCTTGCCGTTGCATGGTCCGGGCGTGGTGACGAAGACGATGAAGGCGATGATGTCGAGTAACTCGCCGTTTTCGATCAAGCCGCAGTTGAATGGACCGTTTATCAGTTGGATGTATCACTTTATGCGGAACTGCAATGAGTCGTCGATGCTGGCATCGGGGGATATCATGGCGGGGTTACTGGATTCGACGACGGCATTGTATGAGGATTTGTTGACGAATGTCGGGCTGGAAGCGGAGTATCAGAAGAAGGGGTGTCTGTTTGTGTTCAAGACGAAGTATGGACATGAGCATTATGCACAGACGGATCAGTTGATGCGAGAGCGTTACAACGTTCCGGCGACTCGGTATGACGGTGATGACGTCGTTGCCTTGGAACCGGCTTTGAAGCCGGGTGTTGCAGCGGGGGGTTGGCATTATGAGATGGATGGTCATGTGCGGCCGGATCAACTGCTCAAAAGCTGGAGGAAGTTGTTAGAACAGCAGGGAGTGACGATCCTTGAAGAGACCGAAGTTCTCGGTTTCGACGCAGGGAATGCGAAGGCTCGCGCGGTTAGAACATCACGGGGAGAGATTGAGGGGGATCAGTTTCTTGTTGCCAGTGGAGCCGTCACCCCCTTTTTCAATAAGATCCTGGGGTGTCAGATTCCGATTCAGCCGGGCAAGGGGTATTCGTTGACGATGCAGCGGCCTGCGAACTGCCCGACGATTCCAATCATTTTGCAGGAGCACAAAGTCGCGATCACACCGATGACCACGGGCTATCGTATTGGTTCAACGATGGAGTTTGCCGGGTATGACAGCAGTATTAATCGCAAACGATTGGGCCTGCTCAAAGCGGGAGCGGAACTGTTTTTGAAAGATCCTTATACGTCGCCGATTGAAGAAGAATGGTATGGATGGAGGCCGATGACGTATGACAACCTGCCGATTATCGATGTCTCTCCAAAAATGAGCAATGTGTGGATGGCCGCCGGTCATAACATGCTGGGGTTGACGCTTGCGCCTGTGACCGGGAAGCTGATGATGGAAGTGATCTCCGGTCAACAGCCGCATCTGGACGTCAAGCCGTTTCGATTGTCGCGGTTTCGGGCAGGTGGGGTGAAGACGAAGGAGTTAGTAGGGGCGTGACGGTAAGGGTGAGGTACTAGGGCTTAGGTATTAGGGCTTAGGGCTTAGGGAGAGCAGCAAGATGTATGCAACGTTTCATGGCAGGGTTAGAATTCGCCTGTGAAGTCGCCTTCGGCACGTGAGCCGAGGGCGCGCCAGATTCCCAGGTCGATGTTTTCACTGACTGCTCTGACTGAGCCATCGACGAGGACCGACTGGACGATGCCATCATGATAGCTACGTGAGGTGACGATCCCATAGCTGATTTGTGTCAGGTGGGACCCTTCCTGGCGTGAGGCGTAGTCGGCATCAAATATCACTCCCATATATTCCCACTTAGGATTGGCATTGGGGCCGAGTGTCGTCGTGAAACCGGAGTGGTGGCAGTGGCCGTTGGGCCATTCGGTGTGGCCGGTACCGTCTTGAGTCGCCACTTGAATGCGATCTTTCAATCCCGCATCGATGGCGGCGAGAACTTCAGCCGAGGTGTTGGGAATGGTTGTCGCGGGTGGGGGGGCGTTGCGGGTGTAGGCTTGCCAGGATTTGACTTCGGAAGCAAAGAGGGTGTGACTGGTGCCATCAGTGACATCGGCCTGCTTGAGGAAGCTATTGGGAAAAAACATGCCATCGCCGCCGGTGTTGTTATTGGGATTGTAGGTCAGCCATGTTCCCTGGTTGAACGCATAGTTGACGCAATACAGGTCGACGCCTGAGGAGTGTTGACGGGGTTCGCCGCTGCGGGCATCAGAGGGGCAGAGGTAAACGGGCAGGCGGGCGCCATCGACGGTCGCGGCGTTTTCAGGATCAGACCAGCCTTTCTGGAGGTCGATGGCGTCATAGAAGTTGCCTTGTTCAAGATAGGGCATGATGCGACCGTGGACCGACCAACTGCTTTGACTCGTGATTTTATGGTTGATCGCCATACTGGGGGGATAGAAGCGATAGGTCGATTCGTAGTTGTGAAGGGCAAGGCCGATTTGTTTGAGGTTGTTCTTGCAGGACGATCGACGGGCTGCTTCGCGGGCTTGTTGAACTGCGGGAAGAAGGAGCGCAACAAGGACCGCGATAATGGCGATGACGACGAGAAGTTCGATCAGGGTAAAACCAGCTTTCCTGGCTGAATGCCTGTTAAAGAACTTTGACCCAACAAGATATCCTTCATTATCGATAGAGAATTTGGTGCATTTTCGATCTTCGCGGCTCAAACGCAGGTTTGGCCTTCCGAATAAACGATGGGCTGCCAAAGGCTGTGTCATGAGGTTTCCTTAAGGGGCGATTGCGTCAACTAACTTGCTGTTGAGATTTGGGAGATGACTGGATTTTCAACGGACTGTTCGAGGACTTGGAGAGCAGCCAGCGAATCGGTCACAGCCGATAATCCATGTCAGACACATACCTCTGCATTTCTGATGCAGGTCATGTGCCAGTTCAGTCATGACACAAGTCAAGTGAGCAAAATCCGGTTCTATTGAGGGATTGCCATGTCCCTCCTGCCGAGATCAACAGGAATCAAGAAGTATGATCAGCCTGTTATTTACTCGGATCAGGTTTGTGCAATCATCTATGGTGGCGAAGATTTCACATCGGATGACGGTTATTGCGTCAGCAAGTTCCAGTGAAACGGTTGGCCGGGCAGAAGTTGGTTAAATTGATTGAGTGCTTTTCGAGGAACGTAACCGATGCGGGGGTAGCCACCCGTAGTTTGGCCGTCTTGAAGGATGACAATTAATTCGCCGGAGGGTGTCCACTGGAGAATTCCGGGAACAACAGGAACGCTGGTTGCCAAATGGGATGTGTTAAGGTCTAAGAGCGGCCCTTTCAGACGTGCTCCCATGCGATTGGATCTGGAGTCGACAGAAAACGTGTGTGTGGCCAAAGTGATCTGCGATGACGAACAAAGCTGCGAGAACTCAGGACCGGGAATCAGGTCGACATGAGTCGTTGGGAGCGGTCGATGTTCAATCCTGAGCCAGTGTGGTTTGCTGGGCGGTTGTGTCCAAGTCAATTTGTCGCCAGCTCGAAAAGGGCGACCATGCTGTGCCCCCCATTGGGCATATTGATCCATACTGCAGGATCCCCAATGACTTTCGGCGTTGAATCGACCAGCGATGGCAATGTAGTTGCGTAGTCCTTGGGACTTTGCTGCACCTGTGAGAATGTCACCTGCTTCAAGGGACACGACCTGGCACATTTGAATCGGTTTGTGATTGACGGACCACTGCCGCAGGGCCCCCGTGATCGCGATGGAGGCGCTTGCATGAAACTCGATTTGTGGGGGAATCAGCGTCGTTTCGATCACAGGGGCAGTGCGGTGATTGCGGAGAAGTAGATTAGCCAAAGCCGCTGAAAAAGTATCCAGAGGACCACACCGAGGGATGGCATAGTAAGCCAGGCCCGCGCGACCAGTGTCCTGCAGGGTTGTCAGAGTGCCCGAGGAAAGAAACTGCAACTGTCCCATGTCACTCTCCGGTCGCCACCAATGATTTGGGAGCGTTGACGAGTTGACGATAGTGATCTTCATCGATCATTTTCAGGACAATCCGATCCCCTGGCTCAACAAGCAGGGGATGATCAGCGTCTTGTTGAAAGACACCTTGAGCCAGTCGTCCGATGGCATACCATCCTGCCGGGGTAGGGAGTGAGTAAATGCCCAGATAGGGACCGCCGATCGCCAATGTCTGTGGAGCAATCGAAGTGGTGGGAGTTGCTTTTCGTGGAATGTGGAACTCAGGTGGAAGGCCATCGAGATAGACAAATCCCGGCATGAAACCCAGCATCGCGACAACAAACGATGTGTCAGTCAGACGCCGGATGATTGTGGCTTTGTCTTGTCCTGTGACATCACAAACGGTTTGCCAATCGTCATGGTCGTCAAACCAGATCGGAAGCTGGAATTGACGTGACGAGTGTTTCAGTGAAAACGTTTTCCCATCAAGCGTATCAATGCCAGACGCATCAGAGCGATCAGCAAACGTCAGACAGAGTTCGTTTGTCGTCGCGATGACATCCTGCACGAAGCCGAGTTGTGCGGTCTGCATGGCACGCCCCAACAACGGCAGACTCAGTGTCTGGGTGTTTGTTTCTGCAGGGCGCAGGATGGCGAATTCGTCGGCATAGACATCGACGAAAAACAACATCTCATTGAGGTGAATGGAGCGTAACACATCTGGCTTTCAACAACTCGCGGGCAATTTGCAAATTTCGCACAGCGTGGGGAGCATCACTATGCAGACACATCGAATCCACGGGAATGTGATGGACCTGATGATAACGATCGATGACCTGCCCGGATAGAAAGCCTTCGATTTGTCGAGTTATCTGATCCTGTGTGGTGAGGAGGGCGGATGGTTGTGTGCGAGGCGTTAGTTGCGTGCGCTGTTCATAGCCACGGTCAATAAAGACTTCATGGACAAACTTAAGACCTGTTGAGTGCGCCACATCTGCCAGTTGCGATCCCGCCATACCATACCAGGCCAGTTGAGCATCGATGGCCACTAAAGATTCTGCAAACTGATATGCCAGATCCGGATTCAGCATCAGATCGTGATACAAGGCGCCATGAGGTTTGACATGGCGGAGCTGCGCACCTGCGGTTTCGATTCTGTCCTTGAGTTGCAGGATCTGGGTCGTCAGCGAGTCGAGCAACTGAGGAACAGGGAGATTGAGTGTCCGCCTCCCGCCGTGAACACGATCGGGATAGGCCGGATGTGCCCCGATGGCGACTCCATGTTCGATAGCAATTTCGATGGCCTGGCAGATCGTGCTCGATGTTCCGCTATGGGCACCACAGGAAAGATGACAGGATGTCAATAATGGCAATAATAAGCGATCGACGAGTCCTTCGTCGTTGAGAAAGTCTTCACCGACATCGGCACTCAGATCTACCTGCTTGACGACGTGCTCAGCCGACATTGCTCCCCCCGTTACTTCAATCTCAACAGGCTACTTCAAGCTGAACAGGACCAGACCTGCAATCACCAAACCGGCACCGATGAGACGCTTGGGTTCGATCTGGTTAATCGGGACACCGAGAATTCCGAAGTGGTCGAGAATCAGTGAGAAGACGACCTGTCCACAGATCGCCGCCAACGCGACCTTCGCAACTCCGACCTTAGGGACAAAAATGATCACGGCTGTGACAAACACGGTCCCTAAGAGTCCACCGATCAACGTAATTTTGGGGACCTGCATGAGGACCGACACTTTAGGAAAACCGATGCCAAGCCCGAGCGTGAGGGCCACCAGAGCGGCAAATCCGCCTGCAAATGAAACCAGCGCTGCCTGAAG
>JBGSVC010000331.1:0-7285 GCA_041753175.1 Planctomycetaceae bacterium | reverse complement strand
CCGGTATTGGTGATCCGCTGATCGGCACCAAGAATATTGGAACGATAAATCAGCCTGTCGACGGGGTCCATCTTGGCGGCAAGAGTGTCATCCCACGAGTAGTTGACATGCTCGAAATCAGAAGGCTTCATAGCGCTGGTTCCCAAATTTTCAAAAAGAGGAGTTATGAACGTCGTTGTATCTTTAAATGGGCAATGTACAACGAAAAGTCTCGACCCGCAGGCAGCAATTTATACGAATGGTGTTGCTGCCAGTTGGCTATCTTAAGAAGTTGATCATCAATAAACTAGAAAGCATGAGTTGCATACAAGCACTTTCGTGCCACATTTTTAAGAATTTTTTGAAAACTTCTCGACATCAAATTTCAAGGAGTTCCAGAAGACTGCGTCGAATTATGATTTTCGGTGACGTCTGAGTGAACACTGAAACTCAGAAAACCCCTTCGTATTGGCGACATCAGCCGCTTCAAGTCCGGCACGTCTGGCCTGACAAATCCCCCAGGTGAGATTGGAAAAGCCATGAATGGAATGGGAATCTGTGTTGATGACGATCGGAATGCCCATCGATTTTGCTTTGGCGGCATGCAGATCACTCAAATCCAGGCGGGACGGATGGGCGTTGATTTCCAACATCACACCATGCTCTTTGGCTGCACAAAAGACTTCGTCGAGATCAAGACTGGCGGGGGGACGTTTGCCAATGAGACGACCTGTCATGTGGCCAATCGCGTCGACATAGGGATTCTCAATTGCCGTCAGAAGGCGCTTGGTTATTTGTGACGCTGGTTGCTTGAGTCCAAAATGGATGACGGCGATGATCCAATCAGCTTCAGCGAGCACATCATCGGGGAGATCCATACTGGCCGTTTCGAGGATGTCGCATTCAACGCCTCGCATGATCTTGATATCGTCATACTGCTCTTGAAGTGTGCGAATTTGTGCCCACTGTTTTCTTAAACGGGCTGGATCCAAACCGTTGGCCATGTGGACGCGTGGAGAATGATCAGTGATCGCGATGTATTCCAGATGTCTTTGTCTGGCAGCGAGAATCATTTCTTCTAATGTGGCCGTGCCGTCTGATTCGGTGGTATGCATGTGGAGGTCTCCTTTGATTTGAGATTCCACAATCAAGGTGGGGACATCGGAGGGCGTCTTCCAGGAAAACTCCTCGTGATTCTCTCGTAGCTCTGGAGGAATCCAGGCCAGACCGAGTTCCTGATAGATTTCTTCTTCGGTGGCCCCCAGGTAGTAGTTTTCTCCCTGATTAAGTCCATATTCGTTGAGCGTGAGGCCTTTGTCTTTCGCCAGACGGCGAGTCACAATGTTATGTTCTTTGGAACCGGTGAAATATTGGAGAGCCGCCCCATAAGATTTTTGGGCAACGACGCGCAGGTCTAATTCGGGCTTATATCCTTGGGCACCTGGTGTGATGGGGTGAGCCAGAGGTTTCAGACGAACGCGTTGCTTAGTCGGACCTCGAGCAAGTTCCTTCTCGACCATTGGATGCATTGCCAGGGCGTTCATAACAGTCTGAGCATCATCAGTCGTGGCTAACAGATCCAGATCGCCGATGGTTTCTTTCAGCCGCCTCACACTGCCCGCCATACTGACCTGGTGAACTCCGCTGAGTTGACGCAGATCATCAGCGATTTGCTCAACCAAAGGCCATACATCAGCGAGATAAAAACGAATTCCCTGCTGATCAATTTGTGCAATTCCTTCGAGAATGATCTGTTCGGTTTTTTTCCCAAACCCTTTAAGAGTAGCGATTCCGCCGAGTTCGGCGGCCTCTTTAAGCTGGGCAATCGTCGTCACTCCAAGTTGTTGATGGATAGCGGCCACTTTCTTGGGGCCAATTCCCGGCAAGAGCAACATCTGCACGACGCCTGGTGGAATTTTGCTTTTGAGTTCTTCAAGCATGCTCAATTGGCCAGTCGTTGAAAGTTCAACGATCTTAGCTGCCAGATCTGATCCGATTCCGGGAATCTCTTCGAGAAGTTTAGGATCTTGTCCGGCGATTTCGTCCAGCGACTCGGTAATGCTTTCAATCTCGCGTGCTGCGTTGCGATAGGCACGGACGCGGAAAGAGTTGGCTCCATCAATCTCTAAGAGATCGGCGAGTTGTTCAAACGTGGCTGCAATTTGTGAGTTTTCCATCTCCCTATTTTTGCTTGGCCGAGTACAAATTGCCAGCGTGGACACAGCTCGCCTTCGACGACTTTTGACGTATGCAAAGAGTTTGAAAATGCGCTACAGAGTATTATTTGAATGTGCAACCAGATACCGTTTCAGCGTCTGATTCAAGCCTGAGAGCTCTTTTTTGGCGATGGGAAAGTTCTCTTCCAGGCTCGAGTTATCAGATTTTGAGGCGTCTTCCATTTCCTGAAGCAACTGGACAAAACAGTCCAGATCAAAATTTGATACAAGTCCTTTCAGGCTATGCAGAGACCGAGTTGTTAATTCGCAGTCGTTCTGAAGAAAGGCATCATGAGCGGTGTTAAGCAGTTGAGGCGATTCCTTGAGATGCATCTCAATAATAGTGTTAAGCAAGTCCTGATCGCCCCCCATACGCTCAAGGACTTTACTATCGTCGAATGTTATTTGTGAAGTTGATTTGGAGGCAACTTCTGGTTGGAATCCCTGTGGTAGATGAGGGCGATTCATCGTTTGTGTGCTCCTTGCGTGGTTATTGTCACCGTGTGACTGATCCTGATAATTTCGGCATTCCTGTGGTTGTTCACGAGAGGCCCAATAAGTGCATTCAATTTTATCCAGTAACTCTAAGGAATCGATGGGCTTAGTCAGGTACTCATTTACACCGGCATCGAAACATTTCTGACGATCTCGATGCGAAGCATGTGCCGTTAAGGCAATAATTGGTGTTTTTTCTTGTTCGTGATCTTCCATCGAGCGTATCTTCTTAGTGGCTTGGAATCCATCCATGACCGGCATTTGCATATCCATAAGGATGAGATCGAACTGATCACTCTGAAATTGATCGACAGCTTCCTGGCCATTGTTAGCAATTTCGACGTGATGTCCACGCTTGGTCAGGATTTGTTCAACCACCTTCTGGTTGACCTTCGTATCGTCGGCAATCAGAATTCTGAGTTGTGTGTCAGGGTGACGATTGATCTGAGGTAGAGAATTTGACGTCGAACGAACTGAAAAAAGTGCTTCACGTATGGAGGCAAGCAATCTGTCCTGTGTCACGGGCTTTTCAATAAATGACGTGACTTCCAGTGGATCAAACTCATGTTCGATCAGCGATTTATCAGCCGAAGAAAGAACGACGACTGAACAATCGGTGAGAAGTTGTTTTTGGTGAGCCGTCTTGATAACGGTGATGCCGTCGATTTCCGGCATGAGGGCATCGATGATGAGTATGCTAAATCGCGTCTTATTTTTTTCGTTGTTGAGAAGTTCAAGAGCTTCGGCACCGCTTGCAACCAAAGTTGGTTTGAGCTTCCACCCTGATAATGTCTGTTTGAGGATGCGTCTGTTGGAAGCATTGTCGTCGACAACCAGAACCTCCACGCCTTTCATCCAATGATCAATCTGTTCTTTCCAGGGGTGTACATCACGAAGTGATTGGTCTGTCGATGGAGGTGACGAGATTTCAAGATCGATTTCAAAATGAAACTGACTTCCGACTCCATACTGACTCTCAACCCAGATTCTCCCACCCAGTCGATTAACGAGTTCCTGGCAGATGGCTAACCCTAGCCCTGTACCTGCATAACTGCGTGTTGTTGAGGAATCTGCCTGGGTAAAAGGTTCAAAGATGCGGATGCAGTCTTCAGGGCAGATTCCGATTCCGGTATCGTAAACGGTAAAGGTTACGCGGACTCGCTGGTCGTCTACCGGCTGAGAACTGAGCACCAACCCAACTTCACCTTTTTCTGTGAATTTGACTGCGTTACCCAAGAGATTGACAAGAATTTGTTGCAGACGAATCCGGTCCGCCGATACCCACATCGGGATCTGCTCCGGAATATCAATGATTAGTTCAAGGCCTTTCTCGCTGGCCCTGATGGCAAATCCCCGGAGCGTGTTTTCAAGCATATGACGCAGATCGAAAGGCTTTATTTCCAGCTTGAACTGACCAGCTTCCATTTGAGAAAAGTCGAGGATGTCGGTGATCAGGAGCATCAGATTCGTGGCTGCCTGATGCGATGTTGAAAGATAATCGCGTACCGCTGACTCCAAGGGCTCATCAAGTGCCAATTCGGTCATCCCGATGATGGCATTCAGAGGCGTTCTGAGTTCATGACTGATGTTGGCGAGGAATTCCGTTTTCGCCAGATTGGCTTGTTCGGCATTGGCCAGAGCAATTTCGAGTTCCTGACGAGTCCTGACAATTTCTGAGGTCTCAACAATATAGACAATCGCCTCATGGGATTGGATCGACCTGGCCGCCCCGAGCATCACATTAATCCGACGGCCATCCTTGCAGTAATATTCTTTTTCGAAGGGTTCTACACTCCCCTTTTGTTTAATTTCAGCATGTACGGCGAGGTCTGACTCAATGTACTCCGGGGGAGTGAGCTGTCTTAAATTGATACGATTTTGATAGAGTTCATCGCGGGTGAATCCGAGCATTTGTAACAGCTTATCGTTGGCTTGGGTCAACTTGCCCGTATCCAGACAGACCGTGGCGATGCCGATGAGATTAGTATCTGCCAATTGCCTGTGCAGAAGACGAGTTTTTTCCAGTTCCATCTGGGTTTGTTCGGTCAAACGGAGCTGTTCATTCGTTTTTCGTTCGGCACGATTCTTCTTTCGCAAGAGCGTATGCATTTGACTTGTCATGCCACAGATCAAGCCACCTTCAATTAGAAAAATGGCTTGATCGAGAAATCCTCCCAACCCTCGAGCTAAGAAGAGTTCGTCTGGGATGATGTAGAAGATATTTATCGCCAACATCGAAAGGACAATTGTCAATAAGCCGGAAACCCATCCACCATACCATGCAGCCACCATGATGACCGAAGGGATCACCAGGAAAGGGCTGTTGGTCTGCTGTGAGGATAAATCGAAAAGTTGCTTCAAAATCAGGCCGATTCCGGAGGCCGTCAAGCCTACCAGAATGGATTGAATCAAAGTCGACTGTTTCATCACGGTTGTCATATCAACTCAACTTAATGCCAGCATCACGTCTCAAATCCGATTCATCTACAGGAAAGCGATAAAGGCTGTTTGTTCTTCAATTTGTCTGCCTGAATTGGAGGAGATCAATCTATTTGCCAATTAAGGTGTTATGTGCTTGGCGCATAACTCCGTATGACGACCACGCAATAATTATGCCAGTCCATTGATGACGCTGGGATGCTGGTTTGCCTGCCGATCGAAGGACTTGAACCGGCTGTACAGGAAGAAGTGGAAGACTTTGAGCGGACAAACGAGGGTGGTATGTGCGTCGGGGTAGCAGGATGACTGCTGAAAAAGCACACCATAAGTGGGATCAGCAGGCCGTTCCAACGTGATTCTTCTTTCAGAGAAGTATGTGTCGAAATGAAAAGCTAATATCCAGCAATTCTATTCAGAGGCGATCGAAACATTTTTATCAAGTCGAATTCCGAATGTCACGATTCGATCTCGTACTTTGCCGCGTGTAATTCCCAAAATTTCGGCAGCCTTAGATTGATTTCCGTCTGTGTATTGTAGCACGTAGGGAATCAGAAAACGTTCGAGTAACTCGACGCTTTCCGCGTAGAGGTTTGTCGATCCCGATTGCAGTTTGTCATTGACGAAATCAACAATGGATTCAACAGGCTCATTTGAATATCCCAATCGATTTTGATCAACATGCGTGGTGTCAAGTGAATGCTCAGGATATGAAGTCGAACTTGCCAGAGAGAATTGAGATGACTCCTCAGTCGAAAAGCTGCTAAGAGTCGATGAGGTTTGGATATTTGGCTTAGATGACTGGAAATCAGAAGACGGTGACAGCGTTGTAGAGGACAATATCTCTTTCGGGAGTGCAGTAGGAACAATCACCGTGCCGGTGGTATTAAGGAGGGCGTGCCGGAGTACGCTTTGCAATTCGCGAATGTTTCCCGGCCAAGGGTAACTTTTAAGGATGTTTAAAGCATCCAAAGAAATTCCTTCGACTTCATGCTTACCGAGTTCAATGCGTTGCCTGGAGAGGAAGAATTTCAGTAAGGCTTCGACGTCACCTCCACGGTCTCGCAAAGGAGGCAACAACACTGAAACCTGATTCAATCGATAAAACAAGTCAGCTCGATATTCGCCTTCTTCAACCATTTTTTCGAGTTGACAATTGGTCGCCGCGATGATTCGCACATTGGTCTGAATAGTTTCGTTTCCGCCGACACGTTCAAATCGTTGTTCTTGAAGCAATCGGAGAACTTTTCCCTGGACTAAAGGAGACATATCACCGACTTCATCGAGAAAAATAGTCCCTCCATCACATTGCTCGAACTTTCCGATACGACGACGGTCTGCGCCGGTAAAGGCTCCCTTTTCATGACCGAAGAGTTCACTTTCAAGCAGTTGATCAGGGATCGCTGCACAGTTGACAGCAATGAAAGGCTCGTTTGAGCGGCTGCTGTATTGATAAATGGCACGTGCGACGAGTTCTTTACCGGTCCCGCTCTCGCCACGGATTAGAGCGGTGACATTCTGAGTCGCGATGCGACCAATCGTTTTGAAGACTTCAACCATCTGAGAACTACTGCCGACAAACAAATCGGCGGGGTGATCTTTCGGATTCTCGGCATAAATCGCGACCGGTGTGTTCATCAGACGACGCGACTCGACGGCTGATGCAACTACTTTGGCCAATGCCGGCAAATTGAGCGGTTTTGTCACATAATCGTATCCACCCATCCGCATCGTTTCGATAGCCGTGGCGCTGTCGGTGCCAGAAGTGATAAATATTACCGGAGTTTTCTTGAGTGACTCTTTGAGTGAATGAAAAATATCAATGCCACTTGTGCGTGGGAGCATGATGTCGAGCAGAATGGTGTCAGGATTGTGCTCGCGAGCCATTTCCAGGCCGAGCTGTCCATCATTGGCTTCAATCACTTCGTAGCCATATTGCTCGAGAGATTTTCGAACCATCAGTCGAACGGGAGCATCATCGTCGATCACGAGAATTTTATTCATAGAGATTTCTTATCGCGTTTGTCACCGGCTTATCTTGGATTGGAATCAATCAATCATTATACCGGATCTGATTGAAGCATGTCAGAGAAAATTGGATTGAGCGTGTCCTAATCTGCGAAGACCAAAAAAAGGAATTTGAGGGAATAGAACGCCTG
>JBGSVC010000330.1:0-2218 GCA_041753175.1 Planctomycetaceae bacterium | reverse complement strand
GGCATCGATTGCTTTCTCGCCTTGAGTCCACGTCAGGTCGACGAGTTTATCAAGCTCTTTTTTAAAACGATCGACGGTTTGATTGACCTGGTGAGAAGCATTTCCGCTGAACATCGTAAGACTCCTGTGTGAAATTGGTTAACCAAGTCAGTTCATATGCAGTCACGAACTGTCTAATAAAGTCAGATCTACTCTGTACGCACTTGAATAATTCTGGGGGGCGACTTGGCAGCTTTCGGCAAGACAATCTCCAACACCCCATGATTGAGTTTGGCAGAGATTTTTTCATAGTCAATCTCTTCTGTCAGAATGAACGAACGCAAAAAGTCTCCCACCTGATATTCCTGGTAAATCGCAATCGCGTCTGGCGGAGGCGTTTTCTGGACACGTGCAAACAACGTCAGTTTGGCATCCTGGATTTGAAGTTCCAGGGTATCTATCGTGACCCCAGGTAAATCCGCCTGCAGGACAAGTCCCTGCTCGTTATGAAAAATATCAATTGGCGGATTGAATAGCAGGCGCGGAGGTTCTTGAGATCGCCCTGAAGTAACAGTTCGGGCTGGAGTATTGACTTTGACAGGAATTTCAGTTGCCCCGTCGTTCGTGACAAAAGCCTGACCATGTTGACCTGTGAGAGCCGGGAGTTGTTCGTCTGACATTGGTGATCAGTGATTCCTGTGAGACTGATGTATGATCGGTGTGAATTAAATAAATCTGTGTGATTCAATTTCCTTCACTCACGGGTATTTGACGCGGAGCTTGTTTGGGTATTTTAGGAATATGCAACTGTAACACTCCCGCCACGAAAACCGCATTCATCCGATTTTCTTCAACGTTCTCGGGCAAGGCGATCGTGCGTTCCCAGCCACCAAATCGT
Source organism: Planctomycetaceae bacterium (assembly GCA_041753175.1). Taxonomy (GTDB): domain Bacteria; phylum Planctomycetota; class Planctomycetia; order Planctomycetales; family Planctomycetaceae; genus SXPC01. The sequence continues at coordinate 1,341 of JBGSVC010000330.1, read as the reverse complement.
CTTTCACGACGTCGATAACTGTCATCAGGAATTTCCTCTTGTGGACGCCGCTCGCCTTTAATCGTTAACAGATTGTTAGAAACACTAATTTCTAAATCCGAAGCTTTCGTTCCTGGAATTTCTGAGGTTAACAGAAATTCCTCAGCGAGCTCATAGATATTGATCGCTGGATAGGGACGGTTGACGCGCAAGCTGTGAAAACTCAAATTCACGCTTTGCAGCAAACGATCCATTTCCCGTTCCAAATCATGGATCGTGTTCCAGGCAGACCCCCAGCGAAAAACTGCCATAGTGTCTCCGACAACGGAATGTAACTGTGTAATGGTGCTGACATTGAGGCGACAATTGATGCATCAATTAACAGTTTTTATCTAGCTGCAAACATCATACCACCCTCTGATGACCAATCATTTTGAGACTGTATAATTCGGTGTATCTTCTGGATATAAGATAAGTTAGACTACCAACGTCCAACAGCATCAACAGATCCGATGTCATTTCGCACATGTCGAATTGGCAGTTCTGGCTGAAGAAAGTCATTTCGTTATCGCCTATTGCTTACGACTTTAACCAAGTAAAAATATTATGGCAAATGAACTCAACCCACAACACGCGGTTTATGTCGGCAGCTTTGATCCGATGACGCTTGGCCACCTCGATATCGCCACTCGAACCGCTCGAATCTTTCAAAAAGTAACGGTGGCTGTGGGAATCAACCCCGACAAAGCACCGTTGTTTTCCCCTGATGAACGTCTGCTAATGGCTCGTGAAGAATTGAAGTCGTTAACAAATGTCGAAGTCGCTTGTTTCACAGGATTAACTGTCGATTTTCTTCGAGAAATCAACGCTGGAGTCTTAATCCGAGGCGTACGTACTCTTTCCGACATCGAATCTGAGTTCACGATGACACTTGCCAATCACGCCATCGATCCTGATGTGGAGACCATCTTTTTCATGGCCAGTGAGCAATACACTCACATCTCCAGTAGTCTGATAAAACAAATCGCCAAAATGGCCCGCCAGGATGTCTGCGGCAAGCTCGCGTCTTTTGTCCCGCCGTTTGTCGCCTCGAAACTGATCGAAAAATTTAAAGTGGAATGTTGAGTCTTGCTGCAGATGATGCATAAGGCATGCGAAGTGAACATTACGATCGGTTTTTTGTCAAAATCACAACCCCTTTGCTGGAACGCTTGATTCAACTCTTAAAATTCGATATCAATAGCCCTTCACAAATTGGGTGTGATTGTCGATCAATCTCATCCACACTCCCTGGTAGCTCAATGGTAGAGCGTCCGACTGTTAATCGGTAGGTTGTAGGTTCGAATCCTACCCGGGGAGCCA
>JBGSVC010000329.1:0-4012 GCA_041753175.1 Planctomycetaceae bacterium | reverse complement strand
CCTGTTCGTCGGCATACATCAACACCAGTCGTCCGCTGTCTGTAAACTTCCCGAGGACCGTGGCTTCAACACCCTCGGCTTCACAGAGTTGACGGAATGCATCCCAGTTTTTCGGAGGGACGGCAAGAACCATGCGCTCCTGTGCTTCGCTGATCCAGATCTCCGTATAGCTCAGACCTTGATATTTCAAAGGGGCACGGTCGAGCCAGACTTCGGCACCAGTTTCGGCAGCCATCTCCCCGATGGCACTACTGAAACCTCCCGCGCCACAGTCGGTGATCGATGTAAACAGACCTTTGTCGCGCGCCTGCATGATCACATCAAGAACCATTTTTTCGGTGATGGCATTGCCAATCTGAACAGCTCCTGCAGAGACTGTTTCGCTGTCTTGCGTGAGAATGGCAGAAGAAAAAGTCGCGCCATGGATACCATCCAGACCTGTCTTGCCGCCGATTGCTACGATGAGATTTTCCGGCATGACTTTCTTATCAGTCTTGCCTTTGGGAATGAGCGCGACATTGCCGCAGTAAACAAGTGGGTTGCCCAGATAGCGTGGATCAAAATAAACCGCCCCATTGACAGTCGGGATTCCCATGCGGTTGCCATAGTCGCGCACACCCGCGACGACTCCCTGCGCGACACGACGAGGATGGATGATGCCTTTGGGAAGTTCCTGATGTGAGATTTCAAAGGGAGCAAAACAAAACACGTCTGTACTGCAAACCGGTTTCCCGCCCAGACCTGTTCCGATCGTATCGCGGATCACTCCCCCCAACCCAGTGTTGGCTCCCCCATAAGGTTCAAGTGCAGAGGGGCGGTTGTGAGTTTCAACTTTGATACAGACATCAAAGGCATCGTTGAAGGTGACGACACCTGCGTTGTCTTTGAAGACACTGACACACCAATCCTCTTGGCCGAGTTGTTTGCGGATTGTTGTAGTGGCCTTGAAGATCGTCTCTTTGAGCATGTTCTCATATTGGATCGTCTTTTCGTTGTCCTGATACTTGATGCGCCCGCCGAGTGTTTTGTGAGAACAGTGTTCGCTCCAGGTTTGGGCAATGGTTTCCAACTCGATGTCGGTTGGTTCGTGGCCCATGTCTGCAAAATATTGCTGGATGGTTTTCATCTCGACCAGCGACAAAGAGAGTTGCCATTTTTTGCTGAGGTCTTGCAGTTGTTCATCATTGAGGGTGGAGATCACGACTTCCTTGAGTTTGAACTCATAAGATTTTCCCAGCGAGATGGTTGTCAAAGACAAAGGACCGAGCATGACTCGTTCGATCTTTTCGTTCGCCAGGATTTTCTGGCAAAGCCTGAGCATATCATTTTCGGTGACCGTGCTGTTGATCAGATATCGATGCGCAGTGGCGACGGCTTTGATTTTCCATCCGCGATCAATCAATTCACTTTTGACGGTCTGGGCGACGTTGTCTGTCATGCCGGGACGGAGCATGACGTTGATCACTTTCGTATCGATTCCAAAATCACGACTTGAGGGTAAGGGCGTGAGCGTGATTTCCTGGGTGACCTGATCAGCGAGGAGATCTGCTGCGATGGAGGCGACGATGGATTCCTCGAGATCTCCTTCGAGCAAAAATAATGTTCGACGCATGACTGACGAGACGCTTTCGCAGCCCAGTGATTTGGCTTCTTTCAAGATGCGCAGACCTTCACGATCCAACTCTCCTTGTACCGGACGAATTTCCACTTCCCACAACATATCGCGCTTTCACTTGAGTAAATCACGGGGCACTTCGTGTGACATCCCCGATTATTGTCGATGAGTTTCGATGACTTCCAAAGGCATCATATCAATCCCAGACTTCTGGGCAAAGCGAGCCATGAGATTGCGCCGGTGATCCTGAAGAATTCGCGGCGAGAGTGGAGCCGACTTGCCATCCGCTCAAAGCCCCCGATAAACTATTGTCGAGGTCGTGTCGCGCTGATAGGGCTTGAAGATCTAGGAATCCCAAGGGAACTGTATGCAGGAATCGTTGCAGTCGTTTCATGAGCAATTTTCCAAGAGTTGTTTTCAACAAGCCTGGGAGTTGATCGAAACTGAGAATCGTAGCTTCGATGATGATCTTCAGATGATCACTTTGGCCCATGCCTCTTTGTTTCACTGGTCGCGGCGTGATGATGTGACTCAGACAAATCTCGCGGTCGCCAACTGGCTACTCTCAAGAATCTACTGTCTCGTGGACGATGCCGATCGCGCTTTGGAGTATGCATACAGATCTCAGGAATTGAGCGTCTCCCTTGCCGCATTTTATCGCGGGTATGCCAAAGAAGCGGTGGGACGCGCTTTGAATCTGGCGGGTGAACGTGAAGCCTCTCGGCGAGAGATCGAATTGGCTCGTCAAATTGCTGAAACGATTGAGGACGTCGATGATCGGGTGATGCTCTTAACGGATCTGGAGACGATCCATTGATAAGATCCACCACCTGACAGCGCTCTGGGAATCGATCGATGACGGTGTTATGATTATTTGTGTGAGTGGGTATCAAATTGTTGATAACAGGAGTGAGCGATGAATCGGATGATGACAACATCAACGGTAGCTTGACTACGATATTGAGTTAGTGGCCTTTCTCGTTAGAAATTTATTGGTATGCCCATTGAGCTTGCTGACTATCTGCAGCGGATCCTGAATTCGAAAGTTTATGATGTTGCGGTACAGACGCCACTTGAGTGCGCGGAAAAACTGTCGTTGCGATTTAAAAATCGAATGCTGCTCAAACGAGAAGACACACAGCCCATCTTCAGTTTCAAGCTGCGTGGTGCTTACAACAAGATGGCTCAGCTTTCGTTAGAAGAACTGAGCCGGGGTGTGATTTGTGCATCGGCGGGAAATCATGCGCAGGGAGTTGCGGTCTCAGCGCGTCGACTGGGTTGTCGGTCGCTGGTGGTGATGCCGGTGACGACACCGAAGCTGAAGTCTGATGCCGTTGTGGCGCTGGGGGGCCAAGTCGTTTTGCATGGTGAAAGTTATACTGATGCCTATGAACATGCCCGCATGCTGGCCGAACAGACGGGAGCAGTGTTCGTGCATCCCTTTGATGACCCGGATGTGATTGCCGGTCAGGGGACGATCGGCATGGAGATCTTGAATGCGCACCCTCAGCCGATCGATGCGGTATTTATCGCGATTGGTGGGGGAGGCTTGATTGCAGGAGTCGCGGCGTATGTGAAAGCGGTGCGACCTGAGATCAAAATTATCGGTGTGCAGATGACGAATTCGGCTGCGATGATGGCGTCTGTCACGAATGGGTCGCGTGTGATGCTGGACGATGTCGGGCTGTTTTCAGACGGGACGGCGGTGAAGTATGTGGGGGAGGAGACTTTTCGACTGGCGCGGGAACTCGTCGATGACTATGTGCTGGTGGATACGGATGCGGTGTGTGCGGCGATCAAGGATGCATTCGAAGACACGCGACGTATTCTCGAACCGGCGGGGGCACTGGGGATTGCTGGAATGAAGGCTTATGTGGAAACGCACGGCTGGCGAGAGAAGACGTTGGTCGCGATCACATGTGGTGCGAATATCAATTTCGAGCGTTTGAGATTTGTGGCTGAACGGGCCCAGGCAGGAGAACATCATGAGACGTTACTGGCGGTCACACTTCCCGAACATCAGGGGAGTTTGAGATTGTTGTGTGATACGATTGGCGAACGGAGTGTGACGGAATTCAGTTACCGGATTTGTGATTCCCAACAGGCACATGTGTTATTGAGCGTCGAGACAGACTCGCGTGATGAGGGGACGGCGCTGGTTGAGCATCTGACGATACGCGGATTTTCTGCGGTGGATCTTGGTGACAACGAGTTGGCGAAAGTCCACTTGCGATACATGATCGGTGGTCCTTCGGCGTATGCTGAGGGAGAACTGCTGTATCGATTTGAATTTCCAGAACGTCGCGGTGCGCTGATGCGGTTTCTCAAGACCATGCCACCTGCGTGGAATATCAGTCTGTTTCATTATCGATATCAGGGAGCTGACTATGGGCAGGT
>JBGSVC010000328.1:0-3209 GCA_041753175.1 Planctomycetaceae bacterium | reverse complement strand
CAGACTCTCTTCCGACAACTCTTCGGCGGTGGAGAAGGCGACATCATCCTTGAAGATCCTGAAGATCCGCTCGAGTGTGGGATCGAAATCACCGCCCGTCCCCCCGGCAAAGAACTCCGCAATCTCTCACTACTTTCAGGTGGCGAAAAAACCTTGACCGCCGTTGGTCTCCTCTTTGCCCTCTTCAAAAACAAGCCCAGCCCGTTTTGTATTCTCGACGAAGTTGATGCCGCTCTCGATGAAGCCAATATCGATCGCTATATCAACGTGCTTGCAACCTTCAAAAAGCAAACCCAGTTTGTCATGATCACCCACCGCAAACGCTCCATGACAGTCGCCGATGCGATTTATGGAGTCACCATGGAAACGGCAGGTGTCTCTAAACGCCTCTCTGTCAAACTCGAAGAAGTCGCCGATAACGGTGAAATTCACGCCAAAGAAAACAGCAGCCCCAAAGGGGCGCAGGCCGATAATAAATCCGCCGCATAACCATCAACTCTCACCGCCATTCTCACATCGAAGTCGTTTTGACGGCAGCATTTTTGAGCAGCTCATCACACATCCGCAGCAGTCCCGCTTTGTTGATCGGCTTGGTCAAGTATTCATTGCACCCAGCGTTCAGACAATTCTGACGATCTTCCGCCATCGCATGCGCTGTTAATGCCAGGATGGGCACGTCATGCCCCATCTGTCGCAATCGACTGGCAAACGTATAGCCATCCATTTCTGGCATATGAATATCAGTAATCACCAGATCATAAGGCTGGCCGGCTTCGAGGCTCTGCTCAAATCGACGCAGCGCCAATTGACCATTGTCTTCGATATCAATCGTTGCGCCCACCTTCTTCAGATAATACGAAATCAACCGCTGATTATCCGGACCATCTTCAGCCAGGAGAATTCTGGCATTGATTTCAGTCACTGCGGGAACAAGCTGACCTTGAGCCATCGACGAACGATCGTTGTGATCGGGTGTCCTGAACTGTGTCCCGGCGACATGATGTATCGGCAGGCGAACTCGAAAACTACTACCAATCCCCAATCGACTTCGCGTCAACGTCACTTCGCCATGCAACAGGCCCGCCAAACGACGACTGATCGTCAGCCCCAAACCTGTTCCCCCAAAACGTCGTGTCACGCTGCTGTCTGCCTGAGAGAATGGAATAAACAATTTCTCTGCCTGCTCCGGCGACATCCCCACTCCCGTATCTTCCACATCGATGATCAGATCGTCATGGTCATCGGCAGACTGCATGCAGATTTTCAAACTGACTTTCCCCACATCCGTGAACTTCGACGCATTGCCCAACAGATTCATCAGGATCTGACGCAAGCGTGTCGGGTCTGTCATGATCCGCTCGGGGATTGCACTGCTGTAGGAAATTTTCAGATCAACCTGTTTGGCCTGTAATTGTGGGCGAATGATCGATTCCACTTCGCAGACCAATTCCGCAACACTCACCTCAACGTGTTCAATCTCCATTTTCCCGGCCTCGATTTTTGACAGATCAAGAATGTCGTTGATCACCGTCAATAAATGTCGGCCCGCAGAATGGATCGTCGAGAGCAGTTTATCGCGCTGAGGTTTGCAGTTCACCAGCTCAGTATCTTCACGCAATAACTCTGTGTATCCCAGAATCGCCGTCAACGGAGTCCGAATTTCATGGCTCATGTTCGCCAGGAATTCACTCTTGCTCTGATTCGCCGCCTCTGCTGCATCGCGGGCAATTCGCAAGTCTTCTTCTGCCTGCTTCAGATTCGTGATATCTAAGTACGTTCCCAGAATCCCGGTCACGTTGCCATCCTGATCACGAAGCGGAACTTTCGACGTCGCCAGCCATTTGACGCGACCATCGGCCTGCGTTTGTCGTTCGATGATATCGATTTCCTCGCGATTATTCTCCATCACACGTCGATCACAACTTCGGAAAAACTCGCCCTCTTCTTTCGACCACGCGACGCATAAATCGTCCTTGCCAGAGATCTGCTCAACACCAGCATCCTGACAAAACATCTTGTTGGCACCCAGATAAATACTCTGGCGATCTTTCCAAAAAACCCGTTGAGGCAAGACGTCGAGCACGGTCCGTATGAAACGCTCTGAGTCCAGCAATCGCTCGTGAGCCTCATCCGCTGCCTGCTGGGTCAGCTTGCTGGAAGTGATGTCAAACATCATCCCACGTAAGATGTGATGTCCCTGAGGAGTTTGAGAAACCTGGACAATCTCCTCAATCCAGACCCGTCGCCCCTCGGAGTCACGAATACAGTATTGATGGCGCAGACCCTTTTGCAGCTTCCCTCCATCCAGATGGTTTTGCATCGGATCAAACGCAACGCCAGAATCGAGAATCGATTCCCGAAATTTCACATCATTCCATTGCTCTTTTTTATAGCCAAACTTCTCAATCTGTGGCGAGACATAATTGTATGACTGACTACGGCAATCATATTCCCAAACGATCAGATCATTCCCCTCCACCAGATCACGAAAACGCAGGTCGCTCTCGGCTAGCTCATCACCACGTCGTTTCAAATGTCGTAGCGCAGGAGCAATCACTGCCCCAAACAGAAACAAAGTCAATAAACCCAGAATCCCCATCCCAAAAAACTGAGCATCATGATGCTGCTTTTGTAACTCGTTGGAGGCGTTAATCAGCAGGAAGTTCAATTCGGAAATCTGTTCTCTGACAGTCTTCTCATGTGCCAGAACGTTCATCAGACTTTTGACATCATACTGATCCGATTTGGTCAGCGCGTTGATGTTCGACGTAAATTTCTTGATGCTGGCAGAAATCATTGATTGCTGATGTAGAAATTTTGCACGATAATCTTCAGGGTAAATCTCGCTGGAAAGCTCCGCCGTAATCTGCTCATCTCGCAACGCCATCCGCCTCAGATTGTCCGACAGTTCTTTGCAAATCTTCTGATAACCACCCTCTTCTATCGAAGGCAATTCGAGCAAGAATGCATTCTTCGATAAGCTCAGACAAACCACCCGTTGATACCCTGTAATGTTGATGATTCGCGTAATATTCGAACTCAACAGCATTTCATGCTCACGCGATCGATGATCAAGCACAATTGAAAACACTATCAACAATCCCAGACAACCACTGAAAATCCAGAGGTTGCACAGTGAGGTCGTCTGATGGTGTCCTGACAATTGTCTCTTCATTGAATTCGCCAGTATCGAAAAGTTTCCTGAATTC
>JBGSVC010000327.1:0-9397 GCA_041753175.1 Planctomycetaceae bacterium | reverse complement strand
GCTGAGAAATGGTGTTATTTCTCTTTGTTCTGGTTCCACTTTCGATCGATTGAATCCCAGATCCAGATCCCAACACCACTTGCAACGATCCCAAAGACCCAAAGCGCCTCACGCGGAAATCCGTGGATCATCAACTCTCCGCAGTCTCCGACATGCCCATATGTTCCCAGCCCCAGATACAGCCCGTTGGCCAGGCAACAAAATCCGGCAAAGACTCCCCATAGATCCCTACGGAAAAGTCCCCACAAACATAGTGGTAAAACTACACCCGCGATCCCACCCGAAACAGCAACAAATATCGGATGTGGATTGGGTGAGACGTCTGTTCTCGATAAAGTCCATGGAGTCAATTCGACGGCGACAATTTGCCCCCCAGAGCACAAAGCAGCCAAGATATGCCCAAGTTCATGCAACAACATCATCCCATAAAAAAAGATCCAGGCGCCAAGCAGCGTCTGGATCGGATGTTGGATCGCCCAGCGGATCATACCGCGGTTCCTTATTTCGGCATGTGTTTAAAATCTACTGAACCATGGATATCGTCATTGATCTCGGGCTTTTTCCCTTGGAAATAAGCCACGCCCGCGCGATACAAATACATCAACTGACTTGTTCCACTGTTGTCCCAATACGCTCCATCTTCAGGTGTGACTTTCACCAGACAAATCTCCGGATCATCCATTCCTTCAGGAAACCAGACTTTCCAGGCTTCGTTCCAGATCTCTTCCAACTTGGCGCGATCAGCGGCTACCATCGCAATTCCAGAGAGTGATAGAAACCGACCGCCGCCTTGCATCGACACGTTCACTTGTGGATGCTGCTCGAACTCGTCGACCTTTCCCGAAAATCTGTTCGTCACAAACCACAAAGTGCAATCATCTTCACTATCCGCAATCACCATCGGACGGGAACGAATTTTTTCATCCAGCGTCATGCTGACCAGCATGGCCGAGTCAAAATGCTTGAGGACATCCTGGAAATGTTCTTGTTGTTCTTCGGTATTAACAGACATCGATTGCCTCCTTTATGTGAGAAACCAGAAGTTTTATCACACTAGGAGCGAACCTTATGCCAATCTCATTTTCATGCTCGGAACACTCCAAAATTCCCACGACTGGCTGCTCATCATCCATTTCGCCCGTTCATACCCCATTACGGACTGACGTAGTCAAACACCAGAACATCGTCAATGAGTCCCTTCAAACTGGCACCAAACGCCTTGTGATCGGGGTGTGGCAAATATGTTTCCAGGCCAGCTTGATCGTCAAAAGTCAGCAAAAAGCCGTGCGTGAAACCTTTGTTCTTATTTTCAGGGCTAATATTGATCCCTGTCTCATATCCCTTGATCGTGTCGATCTTCTCTGGCATCTTCGCAAACGCCTCACACACGCTTTGAACCTGTTCAGCAGTTGCAGATTCGGCAAACTTAAAGAGCACAAAGTGTCGGTACACTGATGGTTTAGTCATCGTTTCAGCTTTCAATGTCCCTGCCTGGACAGCTTCTGGTGTCATCGATGATAGATAGACGGTGCACAAAACAGTGAAGGCACACCCTGCAATTAATACCGTAGAACTCAATGATTTCATCAGACGAACTTTCTGAAAAGGAATATGGCTACAAGACCGAGACCGAGCGATCATAACTCAAATGATCACCGCATCACCAGAAATGACGCGCTAAAATCGCATATTCACCTCTCAAGTGTCCGTCACATTCTTGGCATTCACTTGAAGTCCTCCACGCTCTACCCTACATTTTCCCAATCAACCCCTAATCATTACCATGGTGATCATCACTATCCTTCCTCCAGAGACTAAAGAATCCACCCGTGGCCTACATCAACGATCACTACCAAAAACTCAAAGCTGGTTATCTCTTTCCTGAAATCGACAGGCGGGTCCGGGAATTCTCAGCAGCCAATCCCCACGCCAATATCATCCGTCTGGGCATCGGCGATGTCACCGAACCTCTCCCCCCGGCTTGCATCGAAGCCATGCACACAGCACTCGATGAAATGTCTTCCCGTGAGACGTTCAAAGGCTATGGCCCCGAACAAGGCTACGACTTCCTCAGAGAAGCTATCGCCAAACACGATTTCCAGGATCGCGGCGTCGATGTCTCCGCTGATGAGATCTTCGTTTCTGACGGCAGTAAATGTGACACCGGAAACATCCTCGATATCTTCGGCCTCAAAAATAAGGTCGCCGTGCTCGATCCAGTTTATCCCGTCTATGTCGATACCAACGTCATGATTGGCCGGACAGGACCAGCCAACGAACGCGGGCAATATGCAGGGCTGGTCTACCTCCCTGTCACTGCTGAAAACAATTTCACTCCCGAACTCCCGAGCGAACCTGTTGACCTCATCTATTTGTGTTATCCCAATAATCCAACAGGCGTCGTCGCGACCAAAGAGACGCTCAAGAAATGGGTTGACTTCGCCAAAGCCAATCACGCCATCATCTTTTTTGATGCCGCCTACGAAGCCTTCGTCACAGAACCTGGCATTCCGCGCAGCATCTATGAAATTGAAGGCGCCAAAGATGTCGCCATCGAATTTCGCAGTTTCAGCAAAAACGCCGGCTTCACCGGCACTCGATGTGCCTTCGTGGTCATTCCCAAAAATCTGACTGCAAAAAACGAACAAGGCGAAGACGTCAGCCTGCATTCCCTCTGGAACAGACGACATTCAACCAAATTCAACGGCGTCCCTTATATCATCCAGCGCGGAGCGGCTGCTGTTTATTCCGAACAAGGGAAAGCACAGATCCAACAACTCATCGACTTCTATCTCACCAATGCCACTCTCTTAAGAGAAGGCCTGCAAAAAGTCGGGATCGAAGTTTACGGCGGAGTCAATGCCCCCTACATCTGGCTCAAAACGCCAGGCGGTCTGTCCAGTTGGGACTTCTTTGACAAGCTTCTCACCCAGGCACACCTTGTCGGAACTCCGGGAAGCGGATTCGGGGCCAGCGGCGAAGGCTACTTCCGTCTGAGCGCCTTTAATTCTCGAGCCAACATCGAGCAAGCCGTCGCCCGATTTCAGAAACTCGTGTCTCACTAGAACAGACTGCGCCACGGATACTACACCACAAAGACGCGCCACAGTGACGCGCCACGCATTCTAATCCTCAATCTTCAGCTCTGCACAATTCTTCTTGAGTTGACCGATCCCCGCAGGCGTCAAGCGAGTCTCGGATACGTATAGGTATCTGAGATTTTTCAGTTGCATTAATTTCGGGACGGCTTCATCGCCGACCTGAGTCCGACGCAAATGCAGCGATTCGAGCAGCGGAAAAAACGTCAGCCCCTCGAGCAAGCCTGAATCAAACTTCTTCCCATTCAAAAAGACCATCACGACCTCACCAGACTTGTCTCGACCGATGCGTGCCTCAAGACGCTCGAGTTCATCGAGCATCACTTCCAGACTTTGGGGCGCGACAAATTTCTCTGTCCTGATATCCTCGTCACTTGCAATCCCGATTTGCTCGATGCCTTCATCATCACTGGCCAAAGCCATCGACGTTGGCACATCTTGGCGACGGGTTTTCTCAATCGCCAGCCCACTGGCTTGAAGCTCTTTTTTGAGATGACGCTCTTGCTGCTCGCGAACAAGTCGTTCGTTTTGACGCTTTCTCCCCTCATGCGTGCGTCGATCACCCTTCTTCCGATGGGGACGACTTGTAAACGGATAGAGCACCAGATGAAAGGCCAGATTCAACAAAAACCCCGCGACAAAGATACCACACAGGATCTGCCAGACATCATAACGCGATAAAGACATCACCCACGGTTCAAGCCAAGGAGGCAACACAAACGTCATAACTCACATCCCGATGTCTGTTCACAAAAGTAGACTCATAGAATTCTCCTTTAGTAAACCCAATGACTATGCCGATGTCCAGCCAGTTGTCATCCTCGCAAGACATTCTCTCCCAAAACACTGACATCGAAGGGTCTTATGACAACAAAGTACAAGCTGTTGCATTCCCCCGTATCCCGTTATTTCTCCGGAGGGGCAAATATCGGCAAGAAACTCTGCGGCGCTAATAGCGCCAGAGACGACATCGCTGTCGCATACTCATCACACAGCGCCGGCTCCCTCCAATAACCCTCTGCATCGCGATCGTCCAAAATCACCTGTTGAAAAATCAACTCCCGTTCCTTGCTCGCCAGCTTCGGATCAGCCAATAAAACCTGTGCCCCATAAAACCAGCCGTAATGTCGGTAGGGGATTTTTTTCATCACTGTCGGAGTATCAAAATACGTTTGTAGATACTCACTGGGACTTGCCGCCAGGGATCGCTGCTGAACACCAGAATTCTGAAAAGCCACGATGCAGGCTGCGCTTCGCGCGAATTCACTTTTCTTGCCGGAGGTCTGTTGATAGGCAAACCCCCCATCCACATTTTGACACGCACTCAAATAACTGATCCCCCGCTCAATCGTCTCTTGGGGAACCGTCAGGCCTGCATTGCGAACGGCACGAAGTGCCGATAACTGACACACCGTCACCGACACGTCTGCATCATCACGCACAGGTTGATAACGCCACCCTCCACTCTCTGCTTGTGAGCTCACAATCGTCGTCACGGCACGCTCAAGTGCAGACTTGAGTTCCACCTGCGGTGACATCCCATAAATGTCTGCCAGGAACTGGGTCGCATAACCGTGACCATACATCGGCCCCACACTCAGCGCTCCCCCACTTCGGAACACATGGTCTTCCCCCAGGCAACTCAAAAGATAGTCTCGTGCCCGACTCACCTGTTGACGATAACGCCCGGAGATCGGCGTCGACCCATCAGCCACAAAGGCCATCCCGACCAGCGAAGTCACACCCACATCTTCAAAATAGACGGCGTTTTTCCCAAACGAACCATTCTCATTCTGACGACTCGCCAGCCACCGGAGTGACTCCTCCACGGCTACTTCAACACGCTGCTGATGAGACTCAAAAGGCAGCGACGCAGGCTCCTGACTTTTCCCTCTCGTGTATGGAATGGCAAACATGACCACACACAACAGCCACAAACGCCATCTTCTGACAATCTGTTTCCGTCGACACCACATCCCTGGGCATGTCTTCGCTGTTGAAATTAGGTCCATGCCCCCTCGCACCCACACATCAATGAAATCGGCTTCGCTCTGGTCTTCAAGATGCTTGCCCGATAGTTTCCTGCTCTTCGATTCAACTCAACTGCACAATAGCGATCAATGACATCATAGCAATCCGGAATTCAAGTATGCTTTCAACAATGCGCCCGGATTCAGATTTCATGCAGTCATTGTGACGAACAAGAAAACGTCACTCCACGGATCATTCAGAATTGCTCTTCGTCGATCCAACAGGCTGTGCCTTTGTCGCTTCACGCTGCAAAATGTCTGGCAAAAACAAACGATTTCCTTTGATCTCCAACTCCATCATCGGCCAGCTTTCGTCAACGGTGAGCCACTCAAATCCCTGCTCTTTAACCACGATCGTATCCCCCAATCGCGCTTGACCAACCGTTGGATACCAATGCATCGCAGTCCCCTTTTGTAGACGAAACGAACTACCGGGCTGCACAAAACTTTCTACTCGTTGATATCCCATCGCATGCCCCATGTCCGCTTGCTGCCACTCATTTTCACAACCAAATTTTGCATACATATGTTCCAGCGGGTGCATCAACTTGGAAAACGTCCACCCCGGCTGTGAATAATAAAACGCCGTTGCCTGAATCAAAGCTGCTCGTCGAAAGTCGACCAGCAGTTCTGCGGGCGGACGCCCAAAACTCACCGTTCTTGTGCATCCTGCATGCAATCCTTCACGTTGCACCACAGCACTCACGATCGCGAACTTTTCAATCTGATCCAGATCCTCACGCCAATGGCGATAACGACGCGATCTCCCATCAGCCATCACCTGGAGCAACACCGGTTGAATCTGATGACGTAACAGTCGATGCGATAACTCAGCCACCACCTCAGTATCTGTCGACCATTGCTTCAGATTGCGACAGGTGGCTTCCAGAGCATGTGTCAAATCTTTGGAGAGTTCCCGCATCCGAGACTGTTCAAACTCTCCAGTGATACAACGCAATTCATGGATGTCCGAGGAGATGTCTGTCGTGCCGGGCAGGGGATCGTCACTTCCGACTTTGCGGCCTTTTCCAAAATCGCTGACGAGTTTGTCTTTCTGCTCATACCATGGCCGCTCTTTGAGTTGAAAGCCCTGCGCGGAAATCTCGTAGTCAAACAGACGAGCCGAATCCACATTGCTGCACAAAACCAGACGTGCAGACTCAGAAAAATACAACGATGCCAGCGGCTCAACATCCTGACCCCAACGGTTGTTGCCTCCACAGGTGGCCCATGCAAAATTCTCAGGTCGACGCAGCAGAATCGCATCCAAACCACGTCGCTTTAAAAGCTCCGTCAATTGGACATGGCGCGCATCGATCACACTCCGGCGCTGCACATCGTGCACACTGATCTCTGTCGATGAGATTGGTTCAATCAACTCGGCTGTGGTCGTATTCATAACAGTCTTTATCTACGAACAAATCCATGGCGCAACCGACTCAACATGATCGTCAAGACGCGATGAGCATGATGAATGACCCGACAAAAACACTCACCTCAAAACCTTCTGAAAACCTCAGAATAGAAAGTCGCACTCATAATTATTGATTCGATTGACAGAGAATGTAAGTCAGGATTCCACTATCAAACCCGATTTTACGGCTTTTCCTACGCCTTAACAGCCCTTTAATTTCCTTAATGGGGCTGTATGACTCCATGGATGGAATCAACAATCGGTCAGGGCAAATCCGCAGTCATGGCAAACCCATGCTCATGGCGAATCCACTGAAAAACAGATCAGATTCGATAATTCCGAACCTCCCCCCCGCTTGTCGTTTCCTGCAGCCAGATAGATTTTTCCGTCATACCAGACCGCACCCGTTCCGTGTCTTTGCAGCGTCATCGGCATCACCGAAGTCCAACTCAGTGTCTTCAAATTCAAAATCTCCACGTCCGCATGCGCCAATGGCTGTTGACTTTCGCCACCGATGACAAGCAACTGCTCGCCTGCAACCAGACACGCCGCACCCGCCCGTGGCGTTGGCAACGATAACGCAGCATCCAGCGTCTCCCAACGATTGCTCGCGACATCATACACATCGACCTCAGCCACCGTCTGATCGAAGACATGATTCGTCTTTTTTGATGTCACTCGCCCACCGAGGGCATAAAGTTTCCCTTCGGCTGCAACCGCCTGAAAATGATCCCGACCACGCGGCGCATCGGTCAGCGAAGTCCACGCGCCTGTTGTCACATCCAAACAATCCAGCCAGGGTTGTGTTCCTTCAAAATGTCCAAGCTCGATTCCACAGACCAGATAAATCTTTCCATCGATCAAGACCGCACCACCCCCGCCTCGTCGACGACCTTCAGGCATCTGCGGACCATCGCTCCATTGATCTGTGAGCGTGTCATAAATCAAAACACGATCCACAGGCAACTCCTTGGGATAAGGCCCCGTCATTGCCCCCACCACATATATCTCACTCCCCACAGTGACCGCCTGGAAATGATGAATTTCCAGCGGCGGCTTGGCTCCCTGACTCCAAACCGAGTTGACGGGATCATAGCGATCAACGGCGTTCTCTCGGCGTCCACCTATTAAATAAAACCTCCCGCCGCATTCCACAAACGAACATTCATGACGTTTTGTTGGTTCCCCCTCAGTCTCGACCTCCTCCCACCGCCATGTCGTATCGACTCTCATGTCAGCAGCCTGAACACTCTGTGTCTGCAGTGCTGCCAACACCATCCCCACAAACAATACTTGCACCACAGTCAATACTTGAAATTGACGCATCCTCAGGCTCACTTTCTCGGCTCTCATGAACAACTCGTTGATCATCACATTGGCACATTGATGATAACGTCAGTGACGGTCAGTTGCCTCTCACACCTCAGGATCTTTGAGCTCAATATCTCAAAACTCCACGCTCTCTTTTTCTTCGATCTCCTCTCAGGATTCATGCAAAGTTTTCATGTCTCTGTTACGATAAACGGAGTCGCATTTTTTTCATGACGATTTTCTATATCCAATTTGATGACCTCGCATCCGGGCTCGTTTCACTGATGTCAATCTCCAAACTTCCACTCTCTTATTGCAGCAATGTCCATCCAGGATTAACCGTCGAAGCACTCATCCAGACGCTCATCAGCATGACTGCTCCTATTCAGGCACAAGTCAAAGAACCGCTGGCGATCGGACTGTGGCTTCCTCAACCCGTCGCTGAGTCATTGTTAAGACATCCTGGCTTACTGACTCAGCTTGCCACTCAACTCAACCAGCAGCAGCTTCTCTGCTATACCCTCAACGCGTTTCCCTTCGGCAATTTTCATCAAGCCCGTGTCAAAGAAAACGTCTACCTCCCCGATTGGACCACACCCGAACGTCTCGACTACACCCAAGCCTGTGCCCGACTCCTTGCTTCACTTCTTCCAGACGGCATCGAAGGGAGCATTTCGACACTGCCCCTCGGCTTCAAACGTCTCGCCCAAGACAGCTCGTTTCTCTCTCAAACCTTCCCCTCATTCATTCAACTGGCCACTTTTCTCGACGAACTTCATGATTCAACCGGTAAAGTTATCCGTATCGCTGTTGAGCCAGAACCACTCTGTCTGCTCGAAACGACAGACGAAGCCATCCAATGGTATCAGCAGCTTCTCAGTGTCGCCGGGAAATCTGGTAACAGTGACATCGTGCAACGACACATCGGCCTGTGCCTGGATATCTGCCATCAAGCTGTGGAATTCGAGTCACTCGCGGATTCTATCCAGAAGATCACTCAATCAGGACTACGAATTAATAAAGTGCATCTGAGTTCCGCGCTCCATATCGACGCTCCTTGTCATCATCCAGAGGCGATTGAAGACTTGAAAAAATTCAGTGAGCCCCGGTATCTCCATCAAATCGTCATGCAGAAATCAGATGGCTCCGTTGAGCGAATGGAAGATCTCGATTCAGAGTCTTTAGAACTGATAAGCCAACCCGACGTGCTCGCAGCTCGGATCCATTTTCATGTCCCTGTCCATCAAACGCACCTTGGCCATCTTGGCACCACGCAATCAGATCTCAATGTCGCTTTGAATTCAATTGCTCAACTCGAATATGCTCCTCATCTCGAAATCGAAACCTACACGTGGTCTGTGATCACCACTGCAGACCCCCTCGCGATTATCAATGGCATCGCGTCAGAATTTGTTCATATCCACAGTCAGCTCAAAAAATTAGTTCCGGCTTCTGATGGCAAACTCCCGCTCTTGTAACAGGCAGAACATGGATTTTGTCGTGATTCGCCCCGGCGCATAAAAAAAGCCCGGAAAAAATTCCGG
>JBGSVC010000326.1:0-7682 GCA_041753175.1 Planctomycetaceae bacterium | reverse complement strand
GGACACAAGCGCCCTGCCTCTTTTTTCGCTGAGTTTCGAGACACAATGGAACAAAAACGCTTTCTGACTTTTGTCGTGTTGTCATTTGGGTTTTTTGCCCTTTGGATGCATGTAATCGTTCCCAATTTCTTTCCTGGACTTCTGCCTCAGCCGGTCCCTGTCAAACCTCCAGAAGCTCAGCTTTCGGTTGAAGACCCTCTGAAACAAAACGCCCTGGCAGATGATCTCAATAATCCCAACTCTGGAGTTTCCGACAGCGGTGATCCCTCAACAGTCGACACCACGACCACTCCAGCGACTTCTTCCACCCCAGCATCACCGAATTTAACAAACGAGCAATCGTCGCTGGATCAGACTGACGCTCAACAACCCGCCACCCCAGTCGCAGAATTACCGGAATTAGAAACTTATCCTTCTCGTGAACTCCTGCTTGGCTCTCTGGATCCCAAGTCAGAATTTTATTACCAGGTGATCCTGACAACGCGCGGAGCTGGGATTTCAGAAATTGCGCTCAACGATCAGCGTTATTCGACAATCACCGATCGCAACACACCGCTCAAAGTCCTCGGTAACAATACCGAAACGCTCAAAGCCGCTTTCCAGACAGAGATTCCTGAACTTGAAAATCAGTTCAAAAAGCGAAATCTCAACTTCTCCTAACTCAACTGGAAAGTTGTTGGCGAACCATCCAACACGTCTGCCACGTTTGAGTTTCCATCGCCGGATGGTCGGTTCACTGTCCGCAAGACCTATCAGATTCAGCCTGGAAAATCTCAGAATCGCGATTCTGACCCCACTGGATACACCCTTTCGGTTGTCATCGAATTTGAGAATCACACCGATCAGAATTTAAATCTTTCGTATATCGGTCAAGGTCCGGTCGGACTCCCTCTGGAAGACATTGATAACACCCAACGTTTTCGAAATCTGCAATTTGGAATTGAAAGCGTCGATGGGAGTATTCGCCATGTTCAGACCACATCTGCAGAACTTGCCAAACAATTTGAAAAAGCTCAGCAGGTCAATGATCTCAAAGAAATCGAAACTTACGCCGGTGCGTTTGAATTCCTCGGCATGGATGTCCAATACTTCACTGCTCTGATCCATCCCCTCGGCGATCAGGTTCAATTTCCCTATATCAAAGAAGTGGTCCCCTATCTGTCTCGACCTGATAAAATTCGACAACGCATAGATTTTGGTTTCCACTTTGTTTCAAACCCGCTCGATCTCTCTCCTCGATCAAAAGTTGCTCACAACTACGAACTTTACGCTGGACCCAAGCGCAGTGAACTTCTGGCGGCGCTCAATGCCGAGCCAATTATGGAATACGGCTGGTTTGGATTTATCAGTAAACTCATGCTGGGGCTGATGCAGATCTTCCATAATTATCTGTTTTTGCCCTACGGTTTGTGCATCATTATGTTGACCGTCATTGTGCGGGCGGCGATGTTCCCGCTTTCGCGCAAGCAGGTTCAAGGGGCTCAGAAGATGAAGGAGCTTCAACCCAAAATCAAAGAATTGCAAACCAAATTTGCTAACGACAAAGAAGGTCTCGCCAGGGCCCAGATGGATCTGTTTGCCAAAAGTGGCTACAACCCACTTGCCGGCTGTCTGCCGATGATTTTTCAGCTTCCGATCTTCATCGGGCTGTATAGTGCATTGTCTCACTCTGTGGACTTGCGGATGGCAAGCTTTTTGTGGATTGATAATCTTGCTGCTCCGGATCATCTTTTCAATCTTCCTTTTACCATCCCCTTCCTGAGTACATCAGCCTTTAACCTGCTTCCTATCCTGACGATCTTCCTGTTTCTGGCACAACAAAAAATGTTCATGCCGCCTGCAGCCAATGAAGAGCAGGCTATGCAGCAAAAAATGATGACCTATATGATGATCTTCATGGGCTTTATGTTCTATAAAGTTCCCGCAGGTTTGTGTGTCTATTTCATCGCCAGTAGCGTTTGGGGATTGGCGGAACGCAAACTCCTCGACTGGACCGGTGCCAATAATTCAGTCGATACCTCAGAAGGAAATCAGGATCCCCCCGAAACGAGTAAACCTAAACCTCCGACGCCGCCGGCTAAGAAAACTGAGTCCTCGCCGGGCTTTTTCGGGAAGATTCTGCAAAAACTCGACGATGCTGCTAATCAGGAACAGCATAAGCAACTTACCAAAACCAACAAGAAGAACTGAGCGTCTGGGTTTTTATCTCAGTCATACTCTCAGTTTCTTTTGTGTGAAGTGTATGGCGGTTTGCAAACTCGTCTCCCCTCCCCTGCCCTGAATGATCATGTTTCGCCATGCCCTGGGATCTTGATGAAACGATTGCCGCGCTCTCCTCTCCTCCTGGTCCCGGAGCCCGAGGTATCGTTCGTGTCACTGGTCCTGCTGCTGTTGAAATTCTTACTCAACTCTTCACCCCGAATAACCAGGATGCCTTGGACCTCGCCTTAGATAGAGGCCAAGCGGCTCGTCACGTTGGGTTTGTCCGACTCGTGGGCGATTTCAAAATTCCCGTGGCCGTTTTTGTTTGGCCGACGGCGCGCAGCTATACAGGACAGCCACTGGTAGAATTTCATCTTACTGGAGCGCCGGTACTGCTTGATGAATTGTTGACACTTCTATTTTCACATCGCGCCCGACCAGCCCGACAGGGGGAATTCACACTTCGCGCCTTTCTGGCAGGTAAGCTTGACCTCACTCAGGCAGAAGCTGTATTGGGGGTCATTCATGCGCGCGATGATGCTGAACTCAATACGGCTTTGTCTCAACTCTCTGGTCAACTCTCAGGGAATCTTCACGCGCTCAAGGCCTCGCTTCTGGATCATCTGGCAGACCTCGAAGCGGGACTCGATTTTGTCGAGGAAGATATTGATTTCGTTGACCGGACTGACTTTATCCACCGACTTGAAGAAGCGATCGCTGATACGGAACTGCTTTTCCTTCAGTCTCAACAGCAGTTTCAACAGGATCATCCATGGCGTGTCGTGCTGGCGGGTTTACCCAATGCCGGAAAAAGCACGTTGTTTAATACGTTGATCGGCAGCAGTGAAGCGATCGTCTCGCCGATCCAGGGGACCACGCGGGACTATCTGGCTTATCAGCTCAACTGGCGGAATCTTCGTCTTGAGCTCATCGATACAGCAGGCTGGGAGCAGACATCCCTGGGGCCGATGCAACGCGCTCAGCAACTGCGCGAAACCATCATCTCACAAGCAGACGTCATCATCTGGTGTACGTCACAGCCAATGTTGATGGATTCTCTGCAATCCCAGATCAATCTCCTGCATCTTGAAGAACTTCATCATTCGCACGAATCTGTCCTGCACTGCTTAACGATGACAGACCTCGATTACGATCATGAGTTCGAACGTGGTCATGCTGGATTGCATTTCGATCTGATGACGAGCGCTCATCAACACACCGGCATTGACAAACTCAAAGAGATGATTATCAATTCCTGCAGTGTACACCAGCAGGGAGAGCACCGTCTTCTGGTCGGATCAACGGCAGCCCGCTGTCGACATACTCTTAGTATTGCTCTGGAACGTCTTCAATCAGCACATCAACTAGCTTTGAGCAACGCGGGTGACGAATTGATTGCCACTGAACTTCGAAGCGGTCTGGAAGAATTAGGGAAACTCACTGGTGAAATCTATACTGACGATCTCCTCGACCAGATTTTCAGCAAGTTCTGTATTGGGAAATAAACAGTGTCTGGAGCTTGTTGATTATTCGGAGTAAGGGCGGGTCTGAGTCTGGTTATCCACTTTTTTAACGCCTGGCTCAAGCAGCAGATACATCTCCAGGAGTTTTTGCGCCTGAGGATCACTGACGGTACCTGAGACCTGCGCGATACCATTTTCTCCAACATTGACGGCTAAATCGCTTTCAAAGCGTGTTGACCTTGTTAATGAACTGACGCGATTGGAGATCGTCGCCACTGCCATCGCACCGGTGCGGGACGGTGTCTCAAACCCCAGACTGACCGTCCCCCTGACATCCACGCGTTTGTTGTTGTTATTCAAACTGGCAATTCGGCTGGCACTGTTTCTCTGTTGAAAATTGGGGTTGTTGTTACGTAATACTTGTTGTCCAGCCTGGGCATTTCCGACAAATCCTGTGGAATCACTCATGCCCACCATTTCTGATCCGAATTCTCGATTGACACTGGCTGAGGTTCCCGCCTGCATGTTGAACGTCGCTTGACCTGATTGTGCCCCGGTTCCGCCCGCTCCCGTCTGACCTGTCGCCCGCCCGGTCGTGGCACCACCCGTTGCCCCGCCACTGGTTCGTGATTGTGCACATAGATCACTGCCCAATGCCATCACAAGCAAGGCGGTCATACAGACTAATTTGAGTATTGGCAGTGTCATAGCCATCGGAGCCTTCTACGTAGAAGATGAGATGTTTCAATTATTCCATCTCAGAGCCGGTAATCAAGAATATTAGGTTGACTTTGGCAAATGAAGCCCACTTCGTGGTTACAAACCGGTTCCACCCAAAGAATAGGTCTTCATTTCGACTCCTTCACTTGATACGGCCGGAGTTGTGCCGCGGTCGGTGCTCAAGGGATGACGACTCGAAACAGGACTCAACTGCCCCGCGGATTTCATCGGATGTACATTGAGGGAGCTTGGAGTCGTTGTATGAGATTGTTGTTCGGCTTCCTGCATATGGCGTGAGAAATCGTTCATGGTCTGATGCTGTTGAGTTGACGAACGGGCCCCTCCATTGACTGACAATGTCATTACTTTCAGGGGGTGATCTTGTTGAGTCATCTCCTCCATGTGGCGTCGGGCGGGATCTTTGGCAAGAGATTGAGACGTCTTCTCGTGACCCATCAACTCAATTCCAGATGGCGAGATCGATTCGTCACGGCATTCTCCGTTCTCGCAGTTCGCTTTGGCTGCCACGATTTGTTTAATTCCTTCAAAGCGATTCGACTGGTTAACTTGTGCCAACTCCGTATGAGATTTCTTGCCAGTCAGTACGATAGTTGATTCTTTGGAAAGCAAATCGCCTGAAAACTCACTGGTGTATTTTAGCCGCAGCGTACATTTCGCCTCATGGGCTCCTTTGCGGGTATAGGGCAAGAACAATTGATATCCATGGCCCAGTTTGGTGTCATGATGATAACCTGCCAGTGAACCACCGTTGAATTCAAAAATGTGTATTGGCTTTGACTGTTCTTCCGTCGTGCCCCAGTCGTCGAAGACATAGACCTTCAGATTGCCTTTGACTTCGACTGGTGTTTTATTGCCTTGACCAAAAAAGTAGATCTGACCGGCAAACCCGCGTGTCGGCACACCATTGGTATCCCGACCTTCTCCCGGCTGCCATACCGCCAGGATTTCTACGACCGGAGATTTCGCCGATTCGATGCTTTTTGTGGCTGATGTCCAGAGTTTTCCAGACGGGAGACTACTGCAACCCGTCAGCATGATCATCAGGCACAGCAGAATCAATCTTGGTGGAATCGTATTCATTATCGACCTCCCTGACGTGCGGATGGTGGAGTCATCGAGTTTGCATCGGGCATCGGGGCCAGTTGCAGTTGTCCCGGGGGGACGATCGTCATGGGGGCGGCTGAATCATCCAGGACGCGTTCCAACGGCATGTCTTCAGTCATGGGAACGTCCACGCCATAATTCTGGAACGGGACACCGTCCATCATCATGGCCTGATCTTGTGGAACACCAAAGATTGGCCCGTGGATTTTTTCCACCTCTTCGACCAGGAAGTGCAGCCGACCGGCTTCGACTTCCTTAATCTCTTCATTCTTGCAATCATCACCAATGACGCGTGGCGTGAGGAAAATCAGCAATTCGGTGCGTCGTGTGTTTTGGGCATCATAGCGAAAGAGGTGATTAAGAATGGGGATGTCACCCAGCCAGGGGACTTTTCGCTGAATCGTCTCATCCGATTTGGTAATCATTCCGCCGAGCACAATGGTCTGGCCATCTGTCACACTAACTGTCGAGCGGGCGACTGTGATACTCTTGATCGGGGATGTGATAATGTTTCCGGTATTTCCGTCAACAAAAATTGGGACTCCGTTGGCGACATCGTAGGAACTCTTTTCTGCAATGACATCCATGACGATCTGTCCATCCGGGTTCACACGCGGCGTGACAGATAGAATGATCCCGGCTTCGTCATAGTTGACCTGAGGGTTTGCCACACCGGTCGCGGTAATCGTCACCCCTTCGACACGAGGAAATTCCTGCCCGACCTGCATCTGGGCCAGTTGATTATGCACGGCGCGAATCTCGGGTCGGGAGAGAATCTGCAGATTGCGTTGTGCCTGAAGTGCCCTGATCAACACACTGATTTGTTCGGAACTCGCTGAGAGCACCAGTCCCCCGAAGCCCAGATCGCCATTGGTTCGTCCGACACCAAAGTTGGTCAGCGACTGTTTTCCTACTGTTCCCGAACTAACACCGGGACTCAGGTTATTGCCCAGTGCATTTCCATTGTTGAAGTTGTAGCCTGGTGCGCCAGTCTGTGAGACCACGTTTTGAGTTGTTGTTTGAATATTCTGATTCGTCGTTGTCTGAGTCAGTGTGGTGATCGTATCAATGACGCTGCGATCAAAGAGCACAGAGTCCTGAAAGCCCAGTTCAATTCCAAATTCATCGGTGTTGTTGAGATCCACTTCCACCAGCAACGCTTGAATGATGACCTGAGCAGGAGCTTTATCGAGATCGCGCACGATTCTGGAAATCTCTTTGTAGTATTGTGGCGTCGCGGAAATTAAGAGGTTGTTCCCGTTCACATCGGGCACCACGATCACTTCCTTTTGCAATAATTCAATTGTGCTGACGAGATCTTCATCGATTGAAGAGAGTTCACGTTGTGACTCGAGAAACTGATTGATGGCATCGGCAATATCCGCAGCCGGGCTGTTGTTGAGTTGGATCACCTGGTTAATGCGTTCCCGCGCATCTCCCTGATCTAGCCTGAGCAAAATGGCTTCGACTTGCGTGAGAGCATCTTCTCCACCAATCGCCAGAATACTGTTGGTGCGGATGTCGACGGAAAACCGCACTGGAATCAGACTACTGGCTGAGTCGCGGGCATTTGCAAGGGGTATCGTTGAAGAGACGGCATCGCTGGCATCGAAGAGCGTCGAAAGCATTTCTGCCGAAGCCGTTGCATCGGCATAAGAAAGCGTAAACACCTTGATCACTGCAGAGGCTTCAGCAGGTTGGTCCAACGCTGATATCAAGGAACGGATCAACGGGAGACTGCGTGTCGGGGCAATGACTGTCAACGTATTGCTACGAATATCAGGGCTGATTTTGACATCCGCCAAAACTCCTGAACGGACCAGTTCTTTCTGGCTTCCATTTCCTGAGAGAAACTCCAGCACAATTGATCGAGCTGCGTTTTGCGTGGCGGTTCCAATGTTGGTGACCTGCCGGGGATTGAGGGCATCTTCGATCGCAGCGTTCAAGAAATCGGCAAGTTCCTGAGCGACTGCATATCGCAGCGTGATAATTTCTACGCGGTTGATGGCATGTGATTCATCGCGATCCAGATTCTCCAGAATCTTGGTCACTTCCTGCAAATCCCGTGGACTCCCCTGCGCAATCACACTATTCGTACGATAATCCGACGAGACACGAACACGTGTCTTGAGCCCGACGTTCGTCGCATAAAAGTCTTCAATGACTCCAATC
>JBGSVC010000325.1:0-4757 GCA_041753175.1 Planctomycetaceae bacterium | reverse complement strand
GATATGTGATATCGGAACGGGCGAGAGTGCGGACAAGACGGGATCATGTTCGACAGCCAGTACTGCAATATCGTTAGGAACATTGAAGCCTTCATGAAGTGCACCGACGACGACCTCGCGGGCCAGAATGGTGGACCACGTCAAAATGCCGATCGGTTTTGGCAGTGCTCGAATCCATTTCCTGAGTGCATCACGCTGAGCATCAAAATCAGCAGACTCCCTCTTCTCTTGTGGATCGAATTTATAAAATGTTCCGCCCGACTGGGTGAAGGTCTGCTCAAGGTGAGGGGCGATGTCATCTTGATAACCCAGATAGGCCAGAGGACCGAGGTATCCAAGAGATTGAAATCCCCGCTTATGAAAATAGTGCGCAGCGAATCTGCCGCATTCAGGCTGATCTGAATTGACTTTTGGCAATTGGAGGGAGTGTTGCCCATGCCATGAGGTGTTCACCACGGGAACTCCGAACGTGAGTATACGATCCGATGAGGCTTGATTTGCAAATCGTCCGATCACGCCGTCGACCTGCCAGTTTTCAGGAAGTTCCCATTCGCCAGATAGCCCGCGGGGTTGTAGCCAATAGTCCCAGCCTCCTACGGATCGAGCATATGCGGCGATCCCTTCATGAATTTTTCGGGACCAATCACTGGCATTCAGAATGAGCAGACCCACACGTCGCTTTAGCAAGATTTTTTTACCAGTGTGTCAAAGGTTGATGACGAGCGAAGGCGTTCAGTTGACTATAAACGCTGAGAATCTTCAACCAAGATTTCGCCAGAACGTTTGCAGTCTTGTAAGAAATTTATCGACCACAGGAAATCTTCTGGCAAAGCATGATGCGGGTGTGAAATGTATCGATTGAAATGCGCAACAAATCATTGGCAGGTCTGAAAATTCGCCATAGGATGAATACGAAAAGCGTTTCGAAGTTCATCTTCTTAGGGATGTGCCACTCTATGAGTAGGATCTATCGGACTTGTCTGACATGCTGCCTGATCATCTTGATGACGGTGTTTGTCTGTGCGCCAACTCGAGCCTGTACGACGGCAGTGATCAGTGGAAAGGCGACGAAAGACGGACGTCCACTGCTATGGAAAAATAGAGACTTCAGCATCATTGATAATGAGCTTGCGACGTTTCAGTCGGATCAATTTCATGGCGTGGCGGTCTTCAACAAAGGTTCCCGCAAAAGTATTTGGATGGGAGTCAACAACGCCGGGCTGTGTATCGAGAATTCCTTGAGTAAGGATCTGTCTGTTAACGACGCCAAAGGTCTGGGGAACGGGAGTTTCATGCTGAAGGCACTTAAGACATGTGCTACGGCAGAGGATGTCGTGGCATTGCTCAAAAAGACAGACATTGAAGGTCGTAGTACCAATGCCAACTTTGGGATCATAGATGCTCATGGAGCAGCGTTGCTGGTTGAATCTGGTGCGACCTCGCATCGTGTCTTTGATGCCAACGATCCGCTGGTTGCTCCTCAGGGAATTATTGTACGGTCGAATTTTTCGATGACCGGGCAATCTTTGAATACCTGCGACCTGGAAAAAATCTCGACACTTTATTCCAGCGATCGTTATTTGCGGGCACACGCGTTACTGATGGATCAAGACGCTGTATCGATCACAGCCGAGTTTCTCCTGCGTAACTGCGCCAAAGACATGGCTGATGATGATGGGAATCCATTCCCCGGAAGTGTCAATTCTCCCGAAGGTGTCCTTCCTGATTTCATACCCACCGATTCGACGATTAGCCGTTCGTCAACCGTCTCGGCGGTCGTTTTTCAAGGAGTGCTTCCAGGAGAAAATCCTGAACTGACAACGATGTGGACAATGCTGGGAGATCCGAAATTCTCGATTGCAGTTCCTGCCTGGCCCATGCAGACTAAAACAGCATCGGAATTGTCGGGAGAGCAGGGAAGCAGACTGTGCACTCAATCCCTTGAGCTGCGTGCCCATTATTTTGACCCTGCTGAAGAAGGGATTTATACTGATCAGATCCATATTTTATGGGAACAGTTAACGCGAACTGAGTCATACATATTCAAAGCCACAACACATCAGCTCGACAATTGGCGTCGTCATGCCCCGACTGAGACTGAAGTGATCCAATTTCACGAGTCGATGGTCCGTCAGGCGGATGCGTCGCTAGCCCGGCATGTAAAACGCCTTCAGACTCAACCGACACTCGTCAGCTCACAACAGCCTGCTGACGCGGCGGTCAAGGATGAAGAAGTTCAATAGTTAGTTTTCTCAATTTTGTTTATCATCTTCAGTGAGGGATCACTGGACTGGAAGCTAAAAACGGCTGCCGTGACATTTTTCAGGATGACCATATGAAATCGATGTCCGCTGCAGAGTCGTTGACAGAACTTGACGTTCCACAGTCTCTGCTCGACCTTATTCAAGGCGATCTGGACCGGATGGATCGTTGTACCGATTATCCTCCCTATGCCTATCCCTGGAACGATCTGCTTGATCGTCAGCAGTCGCTTCGGATCGTGGGCTATGGAAGTCTGGTGAATCTGGATTCGGCAAGAAAGACACTGTACTCATCCGATCTTCAAAATTCACGTCCGGTGATCGCGTTTGGAGCAAGACGGCTTTACAACTACATTATGAGCCCCAAGAGCCTTGGACGCTTCAACACACCGGCTAATTCGTCTCACAGGGGCGTTCTCAACACGATTGTGACAGGGCAGGCGCGTGACTATTTCAACGGACTTGAAATCGAGTTACATCCAGATGATTTCGAACGATTTCGCGAACGTGAGTTTGCGTATGATTTATTGCCTATCGTGACTCTCCCCTGGCAGAACTGGCAAGTCCGTCCCGGAGTTGCCTACGTTCTTTCATGTCGTTGTGAATGGATGGGCGAGCGACAAATGCTCTCCTCATCAATTGACCCTCACCCCGGCTATCAGGCTCTCTGCGAGCAGGGATACCGCGACATCTCGGATTCGTTCCTTCACTGGTTTCGCCGAACTACGCGCTCTGCTCACGAGGATTTTCGTGCAGATCATTAAGTTCAATGATTAACACATCACACTGGTTGATTTCAGTAATGGTCTTGATTTCAGTGATGGTCCTGACTGATACGAGGACCATGTAGTTCGGCGAGTTGGAAGCCACAGGATAAGAAATATTTTCTTGACGAGAAGTCAAGGAGGGATGAACGCTTCAGGGCGTAGTTGAGAGCTCTGCGAGTGGACAGACGAGCGACCGGGGGTTTGATCGGCTTTGGCAGAAGATCCGCAATCAACATGCTTGCTCAAAGCCGCAAGGCCCAACGCTGGGATACGCTCCAAGCAGCCATCCCAGCCAACCCTACTGATAGAGTGTTTGCGGAGGTCGATGCCGACGTACAACATGGGGTGACTTTCTTGTGTGGAGACAGGGTTTGTTGAAGAAAACACTGTTTACCACGATCTCAAGCACACCCCAAGTCGGCTCGACCTCTTCATAGGTTCAGCCTACCCGGCTGACAGATTTGGATCCTGTTTATTCAATTGGATGCATTGCAAGGAGGACATACATAAATAAATATACTGAGAATACCATCATGATCATTATCAATACTGTTGTTAATAAATACCGAAATTGCCCAATTCGGAGAGCAGATTTAGTAAAAATAGATCCAAAAAACATAGAAATAAACCACAATATATATACATATCTATCTGGAACTTCAGGGCCTAAAAAAAATACCATTGTCACAAATAAGCACGCAATTATATAAAACTTGATATATGCCAAACGGTTCTTGTTGTTGGATGTCATAATTTTGGTCCTGAGCCGTACAATATTCTCGTACGACATTTGTTGAAATTAGTCGTTCCCGATATATACCATTCGACAGGGCTGTGATCGCATTTGGTTTGTAAGAAACTGCAAGCGTTATAAGCTTCCGCGAATGGATTTACCCCCATCCCGCTCACACCTCTTCCAAATGACGAATGCCAGCTAAAGGAATCAGTTCCGTTAAATGTATAGTTTGCATTACATGAGCAACACGAGGTCTCGTACATGGCATCATAATTAATAGTCGTCGTAGATCTTTCTTTACTACAAGTAACTGTGCCGTCTATGTCAAAGTAGCCGGTGCCAGTCGCATAATCATGGTTATCCAGATCAGTCAATGGATTAATTCCATCAAATGGCCAGTCTATTACATCGCTCGTTGGTAAAATTCAGGATGAATTTTTCCTGTTATAGATGAACTTGAGCAGCATTTAGCTTTTGAAGATAGCAGCTTCTGAATTTCTCGCTGAAAAATTGGATCGGACTCAATTTGTGTTGTAATACCTGCCGCTAGAGATTCACCATCAATAGGCGATCCACCTCCTCTTTTTTCCTAAGAATAAATCCATTAGTGCAGTTGAGAATGTTTTTCCTACGGTATCCCAAGTGTCGCGGAGTTTCTTGCAATCTTTATAAGCATCTGCACAGTTTGAGTAGGCTTTGTTACCAGTTGCATCGATTGAGTTTGGCACAAAATACCCCGCGTACGCATTCATGCCGTCGGGGTATTCCAGTGGATCGCGATTCTCAAACCTGCCGACGCCGCTGTGGTAATAGCGGGCGCGGAAGTAATCGAGGCCGGTTTCTTTGTCGAACTCCCGGCTGGTGAACCGGGTCTCCTATCGTAATCGCTCAGGCTGTCGGAATCCAATCCAAAATTCGGATCGAGGACGGTTGACTTGCCGTAGGGGTCATACAAAAACCACTCCACCACCGCCCCCGTGCCCTGCCCCCAAC
>JBGSVC010000324.1:0-9461 GCA_041753175.1 Planctomycetaceae bacterium | reverse complement strand
CGGGAATCTCGATTTCTTCCACCAGCCGAAATCCCTCCGAAACAATCTCCGCACGAAACACTTCTTTTCCAGCCCGCACATGGTTGAGCGTCCACTCACGAGAGACACCCGGGATTCGTTCAAAATCAATGAGCACCAGTTGACCACCCGGTTTCACCGCCCGCGCGATGCTCTTCAAAGATTCCTGTGGATATTCAAAATGATGATAGACATCACAGATAAACGCCACATCCACTGAATCCGGAGGCAATCGGACATCATTCTGCCCACAAATCACCGGTGTCACATTCGACAACCCTTCCTCCACACACAATTTCTCCACATGCTCAATGAATCGCGGAGCAATATCAAGCGCATACACCCAGCCCGTCTCGCCAACGGCTGATGAAAATGCCGATACAAACAATCCCGTTCCTGTCCCAATATCTGCAATCCGGTCTCCGGGTTTAAGTTGCAACTGATCAACAATCTGGGTCCGCGACGCATAAATCTCGCGACTCTCAATTTCAAACTTCTTGACGAACTCGTCAACATTCAGGTCAGGATTCAAAAACGAATCATTGATCCCCGGCTTCACGCTCTGCCCGCTTATCACATCTTGACTCCATACCGGAGCCACGCACATCAACCACACAATCACCGTCGCCAGCTTTGTCATTGTCGTTCGTCCTTATGTAAAAAAAGCCGCTCAAGATTGAAGATTATAAACCAAAGATTCATATCCATCACTACCCACCAGTTCGAAATGATTCATCCGTGGCAGGATATTTATGCTCGACAGACAAGACCATGACTCACTCTGTTTCCTGGCACACAATCTCCTCTCATCCCAAAGGCTGCAACGGAGCTTTCGCGGCCATGAATGTTTCTTCTCTGTTCCCAGTCTCAAACCGAATCGTCACTGTCCGACGATCCCCAAATCCATTCACCGAAGTCACCTCCCCTTTTCCATAACGCGGATGACGCACCTGGCTTCCCAACGGAAATGATTGCGGAAGCTGGGCCGGCTTGTGAGTTCCTGCCAGCAAGTCAGCCGCTGTCATCAATGGCAAACCCGGTGCCTGTGCCCGTCGTTGCTGAGGCGTTTTACGCGACGCACGACTCCCCTGAGGCTCTTCCTCCTCATTCTCATCACCATCTGCCGGATCATTCAATCGCAACGACACATCGGACATCGCCTGAAACTCAAACTCCGAGATCCGCTGAATCGTATTCGACGAACGTTCCAGAAAACTCGATGGGATCGTATAAGTACTTCGCCCATGCAGCGACCGGATCGACGCCTCCGACAAAAACAACTGCTCTTTGGCCCGCGTCATCCCCACAAACAACAACCGACGCTCTTCCTCCACCTCACGTTGATTGCCCGTGCTGATGGCTCGCTCATGGGGAATGAGATTCTCCTCGACTCCGACAATAAACACAGTCGGGAATTCCAACCCCTTGGCTGCATGCAATGTCATCAGCGTCACTTTCCCCGCCGACTCATCAATCTGATCGAGATCGCTTGATAAAGAGGTCGTCTCCAGAAACCCTTCCAGAGTTGCTTGACCGTCGCTGGCCAGATCATAATTTTCTGCCGCAGCAATCAATTGCTCGACGTTGTTGAGTCGCGCCAGGTCTGTTTCATCCGCCGACCCCGTCCATGCCACCGTGATCCCGGTCTTTTGCACAACATGCCTCAACAACTCGGCGACACTCCCGGCCTGGGCCAGATCAAAGCTCTCCATCATTCTGGCAAACCCGGCCGCCGAGACAACTGCTTTTTTAGGGAGCTGAGGGATCGTCCTCGCATCGCGCATGGCCTCCAGCGTTGTCAACTGGTGCGCACGAGCATGTGCAAATATCCGTTCCTGACTTTTAGCGCCTATTCCTCGCTGAGGTTTATTGATAATCCGACGCAACGCCAGATCATCATCCGGATTTGACAGAAACCTCAAATACGACACCAGATCCTTAATCTCCTCACGCTCCCAAAACGGCATCCCCGCCACAATCTGATAAGGTATCCCTGCCCGTTGAAACGCCACCTCCAGCGGCTGTGACAACGAATTGACTCGATACAACAACGCATAGTCAGACCACATCCGCCCATGCTGCTGATGTTCATTCTTTAGATAGTCAGCAATCAGATCGGCTTCCCGATACCCATCTGAAAACCGAATCAACTTGACCTTCGTCCCCAGGGCATTCTCGGTCGTCAGCGATTTGGCTTTTCGATACACATTGTAGGAAATCAAATCGTCCGCCGCCGCCAGGATCGATTTCGTACTCCGAAAGTTTTGCTCAAGTCGCACGACCTGAACCTGTGGAAAGTCCTGCTCAAATCGCAGGATGTTTTCTATCCGCGCTCCACGCCATCCATAAATCGATTGATCTGGATCGCCCGTTGCACACAAATTCGGATACGTCTGCGAGAGCGCCACCACGATCCGATACTGCGCCTGATTGGTGTCCTGATACTCATCGACAAGCACATATTCAAACCGCTCATCCAGATCGGCCCGTAATTCTGGATGCTCCTCCAAAAGCACCGCCACATGCACCAGCAGGTCATCAAAATCGACAGAATTATTTTCCAAGAGCATCTTTTGATACTGCGGATACACTCGAGCCACCACTGCATCCCAATGATTGCCAATCGAATCGTCATAACGCTGCTTGAACAGTTCCGGCGTGATCAAATCGTTTTTTGCATGGCTGATACGATAGAGAAGCTTGTTGGGTGGAAAATGCGTCGTGTCCAGATTCAACTCATGCATCGCCCGACGCAGCATCGACGTCTGGTCGCCTGTATCAAGAATCGTGAAGTTGGATTTCAACCCCACAGCACCCGGATAGCTCCTTAACAGACGCGCGCAGAATTTGTGAAACGTACTGATCGCCATCCGCGTTCCAGGCACCAACTGCTGAACGCGCTCGGCCATCTCCGAGGCCGCCTTATTGGTAAACGTGATCGCCAAAATTCGATTCGGCGAAATCCCCGAATCAATCATGTGCGCAATCCGCTGGGTAACGACGCGCGTTTTTCCAGAACCCGGACCTGCCAATACCAGCATCGGACCTCGAAAGTGTTCGACGACCTGTTGTTGAGAGGTCGTTAATTCAGGACGACCACGCCCAGAGATGATCACAGCAGACTCCATTTTCATGCATGTATTCTACGATTCCTGTGCCCGCGGTGACAGTCTTGATCCACTTTTCAACCAACAAGAGCAGACTACCTAGACCAAACGACGCCACACAAACGCACAACGCCTGCTACCATAGCTCTCTCCACCATCACTCTCCACCGTCCTCCCCACTGCCGCCCTCCCCACTGCCGCCCTCCCCACTGCCAACTGGGGCCTTCATCAAGGCACACCCCATGATCGCCTGTCGAGACCAATTTGTGGCAAAATGCATCAATGCGCGCTAATGGGCAAAAAGGGAAAGATTTTCCGCTCATGTAAATTGCGTTGCTTAAGTTCTGTCTGCTACCATTTCCGAGTAGGCAAAACGGATGGCTTGCAGTTTCTGGAGTACAAACAAGACGTGGTCCTCAGCAGACCGTGCAGAATGCGTGGATTCGACACGTCTTTGCACACTGCAGATGACGATTGAAAGAGTGAAGTCTGTCTTGTTTTTGTACCAGTCAGTTTTGAGACACGTATTTCTGTTGGTCATCTTGTTTTTGGAGCGTTTTTCCCCATTCATCGGGACCGCACAAAGCAACGTCTGTCCAGCACGAATGATCGCCGTTTCTATATTCTCCTGGTCTGCAACTCTGGAACATCATGTGGCGATAGAATTCGCCGAGCACTGGCTCGTTCTGGCATTTCGATATGACATAAAGGAGTAGGCTTCGCACAACACGAGAACGTTCCACCCTGCGTTTCTCTCACGACATCCGCTTTTCTGCACGCGCTTTCCAGCGATAACAGCGCAGATCCATAGGCAACGTCATGATGATGAACACGTTGGCGGTTTGTGTTCTCGCTGTTCGGGATCCAGGTTGAAGTGATATTCGCCGACCATGGCCAACCGGTTCGCTTGATTCACATTCAAAGCAGCCGCATGCCAGAATCCTCTGTCTGATCAAGACGGCAGGCATCTGGTCGTTTCACTCGAAAAATTCTTTATTGAACTGTTTCTTGTGGACTTCACTTTGCCAATCAACACGGACTCCCCCCCAAGGCCCACATCTTTTACGTCATGGATCAATCGAAACCCGCCCGTCATTGCCCTATTAGAATTGCCATCGTACAAAACAAGGTTTCCCATTTGCGGGACAGTAGACACGAGAAGGAGTTGATATGACGTTATCGTTCAGAGACATCGCACACACCGCACGCTCAGGTTCGATCTGGAGTCTGTTACTGATCGGAGGCGCCATCGCGGCTGGCTATATGTCGTCTGCGACCGCCCTCCAGGATCCCACCGCCACCCCTGGTCCCTCCCTCAAAGGGATAATGGTTGAACAAATTCCTCTGGATCTGGCCAACTTCAACTATGAAGCCCTCGGCCCCAACTGGGAAGAGTTTTCCACACAAACTCAAGATGCCCTTTTCTCTCTCTACGCGCCCGAAAACGACGCGCAAATGGAGGAGGCGCTGGACTCTTTGAAACGCAAACTCAACGTTATCGACAAAGCCCTCAAAGATTCTCGATATTCATCCATCGAAGATACACTCCTGGATCTGCGTGGCAAAATCAAACGTCGACTCGACCTGATCGATGCCGTCAAACAACTCCTCTCCGGCGACTATCAGGCTAACTCCGAAGATCCCCTGGCTCACAACGTCGATGTCGTCAAAAACGAAACCATCCGACTCAACAACGATCTCAACCGCGTCCGCGGTGGCAACGCCTGGATCAGCTACCTGAATCTCTCTTCCGTCCAGGAAGATCTTGATCAAGGAAACCGGGATCAAATCATCGTCTCGACCGCCAGCCTGCTCAATAAGATCGAACCTTCCTCAGTCGCAGGCGACGAACAGGCCCAGTTCCTCAAACGTGAAAGTTTCGAACGCACACGTGAAGCCATCACCAATCTCATCACCGTCAGCAATGTGCAATCGCAACCTGCTGGTCCAGATGACGCCGTCCGTGGCTTGCTCAAAGAATTGTTCGAAGCCACTGAAAGCTATGAAGCCAACAAGCTGACGACATCAGCCGATCGTATTCGACAAACCTCCAGCAAAATCGCTGCAGCAACCAGTCCGTCAAATCCTGTCACCAACTTTGTTAACTCCAATTATCTGAACTACAATTTCCGCATCCAAATCAGCGAAGGCTTTCTTCAAAGCCTCGCCAATACCAACCGCACAGACTGCGGGCCCGTTCGCGACTGTATTCTCGGAGCCAGCGTCTACGGAAACCAAAAGACAACCACTGACCTGGGCGTCAATCTTCTTCCCGACGCCAGCGAAGCCAAAATTGCCTTAACCCTGACCGGCAACGTCAACACCAACACCACCGCCTACAAAGACAAAGCCGTCATCTATTCCACCGGCCACAGCAACTTTACCGGTTCCAAAGTCATTTACTACAACGGATCTCGATTTGCCTCCGAACAGGCCCATCTCGACGTCCGTTCCAGCACCCGCCCCTATGCAGCCAAAGTCAACATTTTCCTTCTCGGAAGACTCTTTGAAGGTTATGCCCTCCGACAGGCTCAGTCCAAAACCCCTCAAAGCAATGCCATCTCAGCCAGCCGGGTTCGCAATCGTGTCCTCCCTCGTTTCAACGAAGACACCGAGCGTGAATTCGCCGAAGCACAACAAAAAATCGACGACAAGTTCTACGCACCTCTGCGCGAAGAACAACTCTTCCCACAGGATCTCGATTTCAGCACCACAAACACCGAACTCAAAATCAATGCCCGTCTGATGGAATCCAATGAAGTCGGAGCCGATCGTCCGACCATCGATTATCAATCTGGCAATGGTATCGTGATGCAAATCCATGAATCCTGGATCAACAATGCCCTCGACCGCATGGACCTGCGCAACCGCACGATGACCTCCACCGAACTTCGTCAGGAGTTTCAAATTCATTTTGAAAAGATCCTCGGTCGCCCCGTAGATCTCGAAAAGAACTCTCAACCCGAAGAAGATGGAGCAAAACTCGTCTTCACCGATGTCGACCCCATCCGCGTTAAAATCACCAAAAACACAATCAATCTCGTTCTCAGAGCGGGTCTTCAACAACCAGATAAAGAACCCATTCCAACTCAGGTTGTCACCGTGCCAATGATGATCTCCAAGTCTGGAAACAAGATTCTGCTCGAACGTGGTGATGTCGAAGTTGCTCCTCTTGAACAACCCGACAACGTGACCGAACAGATTGCTCGCGCAGGAGTGATGCGAAATCGTATTCAGGATTCCATCCCAGGCAGCGAACTGGAAACCACCAAAGTCATCACCGTCGGTAACTCCCAGAAAACGGTCACCGTCACCAGTCTGACGGCTGCCGATGGCTGGCTGGCGGCTTTGGCTCAATAATCTCACGATCGATTTCGACTTGATCGAAGCACCCGACACAACCTGTCGGGTGCTTTTTTTAATAACATGCAACGACCTCAAATCAACCAGTCACACGTGAGTTTCAGAAATCTTGACGCGTTTGGTTTTGACGGCTCTCCCGTTTCTCGTAGAATACCGTTTGATTGTTCCAAACGCGATTTTCGACCAGACCGATCACCAGATCTGTCTATGTAATCACAGAACTTTTATTACCGCCTCTTAACTCAGGAAAGTTGTTTGGGTCGATGGTGCAATTGGATGAAGAGGTGTTTCATATTCGACCGGCCAATCGTGACGATGTGGCCCATCTGTTAGCGTTCATCGAACCTTTTGTCGAAGAAAAACGACTCCTCCCACGCACGATCGAAGAACTCAACGACCTCATTTCCACAGGCTTTCTGGCAGAAATCAACGGCCTGATTGTCGGTTTTGCTGCCCTGGAAATTTATTCCCGCAAGCTGGCAGAAGTCCGCAGCCTCGCAGTTTCACCGATTTATCAGGGCAAAGGCATCGGCAAAGCCCTCGTGCAGGCCTGTGTCCAGCTCGCCACCCAGAAAGAAATTCTTGAAGTCATGGCGATCACTGCTTCCGAAGAATTTTTCCAGGCCTGCGGCTTTGGCTTTACTCTCCCAGGCCAAAAGAAAGCTCTTTTTCTTCAAACCCGTGAAATCTGAATCGACCCTTCTGCCACAAGTCCGCCCCCTCACAAGGCTTCAATAGCCAGACCATGATGTGTTGGTCTTGACCCCCTCTTTTCAGCCTCACCCCGCTTTTTGAACGACATGAATCTCTTGTTGCGGAAAAGGAATATTAAAACCGCGATCGTCGAAGCCCAGTTTGATCGCTTCCAACAGGTCGCATTTCGTCGCCCAGAAATCAGGCGTTGCCACCCAGGGTCGCACCACAAAATCAACACTGTTGGCCGCCAACTCGAACACCCTAACTTCCGGCGCCGGCTCATCCACAATCCGCTCGTCGGCTGCCAAGAGCTCTTCTAAAAACTCCTTGA
Source organism: Planctomycetaceae bacterium (assembly GCA_041753175.1). GTDB lineage: Bacteria > Planctomycetota > Planctomycetia > Planctomycetales > Planctomycetaceae > SXPC01. The sequence goes on along the minus strand of JBGSVC010000324.1, from coordinate 1,946 downwards.
CCGAAAGCAACGGATCGCTGTAGCTGCAACTGACGACCAGATCAATGCGTCTCATCGGTTTACGAGAATAGTTTTTGATCTTGTTGTTCATGATATTCCCATTGGGAATGAATTGCTGGATATTATCGGGAGTCCGCATCACCGTTTGAAAAATCTCAATGGCTTCGATGATCCCCGAGATGCCGTCGACTTCCACAAAATCCCCCACCCGAAACGGCTTGAAAAGAATCAACATCACGCCGGAGGCAAAGTTGGACAGCGAACTTTGCAGCGCCAGCCCAATCGCCAGACCCGCCGCCGCCATCACCGCTGCCGCGGAGGTTGTATCAACTCCCAACTCCGCTAACGCCGAAATGATGACGAACATCATCAGCAGCCAATAACTCAGATTGCTCACAAAGTTGACGAGCGTTTCATCAACGCGCGCCCGCAGCATCACCCCGCGCGTCAGCGACGTCACCCAGCGTGCAATCCACTGACCAATTATCAACACCGCCGCTGCTGTCACCAACCCCATCAAAAAGTCAACACCATGCAGCACCAGAAAATCAGTCGCCGTTTTGGCATACGCCTGCAGCCGATTAGATTCTGCCAGCGTTCTGGCTTCGAGATTCTCCGTGAGTGTCTGGTTTTGTTGAGCCAGCAGGAAATAATGAAGTAAGACAGCACTCGTCATCGCAGGATCTTTCTAGACAGTCAGACGCCGAAAAAAACGGCGTGATCAACAAATGCATGACATAACGAAAACCCACCTCTCAACACAAGAGCGATATTGAAACACGCCACAACCCACTTGATCTGGATTGATTATTCCGGTGCCGGCCATCGGGAACAAACGCTTTCCCGCTCCTCATCGGCCATCGCCGTCTGTCTTAAAAATAGTAGCGACCTTCAGGTAGACATCTCCACAGGCTGGTCACGCGCTCGCCTGACTCAATGGCTTTCTGAATTTCTGAGCAATACGCACCATCGTTGCATGATCGGCGTAGATTATGGACTCAGCCTGCCACTGACCGTGCAAACACACATCCACGTCGATCACTGGGATCAGATGTGTCAATGGCTGATCGATTACGTCGGCTCAAACAAAAACACCTGGCGATGGCGCGAACACCTCTCCGAATTGGAATACGCTTATGGAATCTCACAAGACCCAAAAATCTTCCGCTGTTGTGACAGTCACGCCAAAACCGCCAAAAGCGTTGTCAACTTTCGACAAAAACAGGGAAACGTCGCTTTCTCCACACACGCCGGACTTTTGGAATTGGGGCTGATGTTTCAAGACTCTCCCCAACTTCGCCAGCGATGCCACATCTGGCCATTCGACGGTTGGACTCCGCCTGAAAAGAAACACGTCTTCTTCGAAGCCTATCCACGCGTCTATCGACAGTATGGCCTTGAAGAAATCTCGGAATCCACTTCGGATCGTCGCGATGCCCATCTCATCGTTTCCAGACTCGAACAGGCCCTCGACAACAACGAACTTTCTACGTTATTCCATCCCCATCTACCCCAACACGAACAGTCTGTCGCAAAACGCGAAGGCTGGATTTTCGCCATACCCGCAATCCAGTGTCCTGAATCAACCGCTCCAGTCAGTTAAATTGAAAGGATCTTTCTGGACACAAAAAGACAAAATGGCCATATCGTAGTTGATTTATGGGTTGATCCGTGTGTTTAATAACGATATCTCAAACAACAACCCACCTGCTTTCCCTCCCTCAGTTCTTCGATCCCTTTAGAAAAAGACGCTATTCCAAAACGACCTCAACGTCGAAATGGATCAGAGTCTTCTGGCCTGCCAGTTAGGAAACACCAATCATGCTCAAGCCATGCTGTTTATCAACGCTTGCAGCATTCTCTCTGGCAATTCTTCTAACTCCGCCTCCGTTGGTGGAAGCGTCTGAAAATCCGACGGGAATGCAGTTTTTTGAACAACATATCCG
>JBGSVC010000323.1:0-1894 GCA_041753175.1 Planctomycetaceae bacterium | reverse complement strand
GTGAGGCAACAGACCTGCTGCTCAACGCTCCCGAGGATGTATTGACGTTGTATCGTCAGCAGTATCAGGGTTTAGCGTCTCAACTACTCACCCGTGCCCTTCAGGAGAATGATCTGAGGGGATTGGAGACGGTTGCGAGATGTTATCTGGCGACTCCTGCGGGCGTCGAAGCGGCGCTCCTGTGTGCGGATTATTATCTCGATCAGAGAGATGCCCTGGCGGCCTGCAAAATCTATGATCAACTACTCAAGCATGATTTGTTGATCGTGGAGACTGATGCCCTGCGGCTGAAAGTAACTTCGGCCTATCAACTGCTTGGCGATGAGAAGTTGCTCAAGACCATTCTGGAAATCACCGGGATGGAGTTGTCCATGGAACTTGAGAGTTTGACACCTCGGTTAACCCTGGAAGCATGGCTGGCGCTTTTGCCAAAGTCCGACAAACTGCCAGAGCATGAAATTGATGAGTGGCATTATCCGGGAGGAACTCCCGACAGACATGCGTTGCTCACGGCCGGCGAGCCAATCATTGTGCCTCGATGGCAGACGAAGTTGATGGACAGCCAGGTCATCTCTGAAGCCACGGAAATCTTTTTGGATCAACTGGTATCTTCCGAACACGGTTTCTTCGCGACGCTCCAAATGGTGGCGACGGGAAAAATGGGTTTTATCCGCACGCTGCGAGGAGTGGCAGCAGTGAGTCTGGAGGATGGAACGCTGGCTTGGGAAGCGGAAGATCGCATCAGCGTCGAACATCAATTAACCGGAAAACCTTCACGCGTGTGGATGCGTGCGCATGGCGATGCCGGTGTTGAGGAAGTCAACTATTCTCCCCTGGAGAATCTCGATGAGGTCAATTCCAATCCGTATGTGAGCTATCTGTTTCGTGATACGGTCTCACAATCGTTGTCCACTGATGGCCGACTGGTGTTCGGAATTTCCGAAGGCATTATTCTGACCGAGAACAACAATAACCGTTACATGCGCGGAGATACACTCGAATCCAACGACGAATTTCTGCGTGACTGGACATCCAATCGAATAACGGCATGGGATGCTAAAACGGGGCAAGCTCAATGGATGATCGGTGGCTCAGCCAGGGAGAAAGCATTTGATCTGCCATTGGCAGGGACGTACTTCTTCGGGACCCCATTGCCCTATGAACAACATCTCTATGTGATTGGCGAACATGATGGAGAAATCAATTTGTATTGCTTGTCTCCAGAGACGGGAAAGCCTGTCTGGTCGACCTTGCTCGCGTTTGCCGATATTAAGATCAATCAGGATGTGGGGCGTCGATGGTGGGCCGCCATGCCAGCAATTTCAAGAGGCATCATTGTCTGTCCGACGACCGTAGGCTGGCTGGTTGGAGTCGATCTTCACAGCCATGAAATTGCATGGATGCATCGTTATCTGGGAACACAGCCTCAGGAAAATGACTATCAGCAGTCGCATTATGCCATTCAGTCATTGGGAGAAGTGACCGATCGTTGGGCAGCCCAACCCCCCATGATTGATGGACAGCGCGTCATCATGGCCGCTCCCGAATACGACAAGCTCGTCTGCCTGGATTTAGCGCGAGGGACTCGGTTGTTTAGCGATATCCCTCGACGAAATTTTGTGCATGTGGCAGGGGTCGTCAACGAGCACGTGATTCTGGCAGGAACCAATTCGCTGGGGGCCTACCCGCTCGATGGCAGTCGTAAGAGTGTGATGGACTTGTTGTTTGATGGCACAACGGGGTTCCCATGTAGCGTGCCGATCATTACCGACGAACACATTTTTTTGACGACAACTCAAAATGAACTCTGGCAGATCCCTGTCAATCCTGCATTGTGGAGTCTGGAGTCGATCACGCGGTTGACGCTGCGTGAAGATTATCAGGCGATGGGAAA
>JBGSVC010000322.1:0-19318 GCA_041753175.1 Planctomycetaceae bacterium | reverse complement strand
TGAGAGCATGAGCTTCGTTTTGATTTTGTCATAGATCGCATCCGGCGCAAATCCGTGTGCTTCCAGTCCCACACAATCGATACACGCATCCGGACCAATGCCACCCGTCATTTCCACGAGCGCTTCTAATACATTGTCCTGCTCATAATTTAAAGTCTCAGCTCTTCCATAGGTACGTGCCATTTCCAACCGCTCAGGAATATGATCGATCGCAATGACGCGTTCTGCACCTTGCCAAAACGCCGATTGAATCGTGAACTGGCCCACCGGGCCACATCCCCAAATCGCGACAGTATCTCCCGGTTGAATCCCGGCATTTTCCGCCGCCATAAAACCCGTTGGCAGGATGTCCGTTAAAAACAACGCCTGATCATCACTCATTGAATCAGGTATTTTATATGCCCCCACATCTGCATAGGGCACGCGCACATATTCCGCTTGCCCTCCCGCATAACCACCGAACAAATGCGAGTATCCAAACAAGCCAGACCCCGAATATCCGTAAGCTTTTTCTGCCAACTCCGCATTCGGATTTGAGTTATCACATAGCGAATGGAGTTGGCGATTACAAAAGAAGCATCCGCCACAGGAAATCGTGAATGGGATCACGACTCGATCCCCTATTTTTAGATTTTTGACCCCTGCACCCAATTCCACAATTTCCCCCATAAACTCATGCCCCAGAATATCTCCGGACTGCATGGTGGGAATCACACCATTATAAAGGTGTAGATCAGATCCGCAGATCGCGGTTGATGTGACACGGATAATAGCATCTCGTGGGTTAATGAGCTGTGGATCATCGACATTCAAAACACGGACATCCTGCTTTCCATACCAGCACAACGCTTTCATCGGACGCTCCTTGTAAAAATTTGTGATGCAGACTTATCGACTCAACATGGTGCAGCTTTGCCCTCATGAAGCACCCCGTCGTCATCTCTTCAACGATCACCCGATCCGTGTGGTGTAATTCAACTTGAAATATTAGTTCCCCGTTGACGTCATCAGATTCATCATCGAACGACGGCTTCCATGTGGCTGGCCTTCTACTGTTGGCAATTCTCCGGTTTCGAGCAGACGCTTGAGGTTTCTTAAATCACCTTCAATTTCCGAAGCCAGATCACGTCCAAACAACCATGCCACGGAATCAGTCAACTGGCCACCTGGTGGGTTATATTTCATGGTTAACGTCACAGCCGTCCCACGGTCATGCGGCAAAGTTTGAAAACGGACACTCCCTGCCGACTGCACCAGACTTCCAGGTAGAGATCTCCAGGCAATCAACTCATCTTCAACCCGATTGAACACTTCAGCATCCCATTCCACTGAAAAGCCCAGTGGTGCTTCGGCGACCCAGTGTGATGTCTTGTCACCTGTTCGTTCGACCTTGGTGATGTGTGTCATGACTTCTGGCAGCCGCTCAAGCTGGTCCCAGAATCGAAACACCTCCCCAACTGGCTTGGCAATTGTCATTGATTTTTTAACATGCACTCCGGCATGAGCAGGAATGACGGTCGACTCTGGCCGCGTTGCAGTATCAATCCCAAGTTGGTCATACAGGTGGCAATGACCGGTCAAGCCGCGGTACAGCAGACCGACACCCAGACCGGTTGACAGTAAACCAGTCACTCCTCCATGACTGAGCCCCTTGAGTGTGAAAAAGACTCCTCCAGCTACTGAGGCCCACTTTTCAGTCTTTCCAACATTTTGTTGACAGGATGAACAACTTGCGTCATCTCCTGAATTCGTATTTGCAGACAATATCCCAGACATAATTTCTACCCTTTTCAATTGAGTCACGACACTTGTTCAAACACGATGTGCCGCGTCATGCTGCAATCTACTTCACACGTCAATGCACATGAACTATGTGTATTCGTCACGCAACAGCTACGCTTCATATCAGCCAACGGTCAAACCATCCTGATACGGCGATTCGCCTTGAAATCTCTAGCCACGACCTGTGGACAACATCTCATTCAGCAAACGCGATGCCGCGATGAAAATACAATCCGTGACGACTCTCTAAGCAGTCATCACTCACGGGATTAAAGCAGTATCGTACGCCCGGTCGTCTTCTTTCAGCGTCTATTTCAATCCAACATGATGCGGTGCCAGCACACAGAGCAGAATTCGGAGCGCTCATCATGGATCTTATTCGACCATCAGGCCGAGATCGTCTTCCGGATCATCGACGTCATTTTCCGGGTCGTCACCATCCTGGTTACCCATTTCAAGGACAATTTCATCCTCATCATTGGGGTCGAAGTATTCGATGGAACCAGTGAGTTGGCTGACCAGAGGACGATAGTATTCCCGTTCATCCTGGCCGCATTCGAGCCAAATCACCGCCGGGTCGAGCCCGCCGGTCGCAGTGAATCGGATGCCATAAACAGTTCCGAACAGACCTTTGTATTGAAAATCGGACGAGGCGATCGGCTGAAACTTCCCTTGAACATTTTTCAGTGGGTCTTCTTTATAGTCTGTATATTGCTCTTCGGCTTTGTGCTTGTACGTGTAGTGAGCATTGTTGATGATGCCGAACGGATCGTCGCCCAAGAAGGAAGCCGCAGAAGCCATGTCTGCTTTGTCGAGCAGCGAGCGATTGTGTTTAATTTTGATGGCTTCGCCACGGTCGGTCTTGATATTAGCCCATGGCCAGCGCCCATCTTCGACCCCCATTTGCTCGACCTTCCAGTTTTCGGGCATTTCCCACCGCATACTGACGTGGGATTTGACCTTGGAAGGGAGAGTCGTTTCAAATTGAGCCAGTCCAATTTCTTTTGCCTCCCCAGACGAGCCAATGACCCCCGAACTCGAGAGCAAATAGTAACCCGCACCGGCGATAAAAAAGAAAAAGGAAAACGAAAGGCCGATCATGAGGAAAGCGAACGTGGGATCATTGCCTGCTTTTTTGGACTTCTTGGGAGCCGCGTTATCGTTGCTTTTGCCTGATGACTTTGTTCGACTTCGACTAGGTGAAGCCGGTTTGACAGAACCTGCAGGACGACGTTTGGGGCTGGAAGTTGACATGAAAACGCCCTTGTTGCCAAGACAATAGTGACAGAAGCCAGTAAAACACTGCAGTCTTCAATCTTAGCGAGGACAAACAGACAGATCAATCAGGTTTTGAATGAACGTGTGAGGGCCGCTAAAAAATCGATTCCACCGAAGACCTCAAGGTGACCGCAGAATTTTTTCCATGGCGCGTCCCTTGGCGAGTTCATCAACTAACTTATCCAGGTATCTGGCTTTTTGAGTTAACGGGTTCTCAATCTCTTCGACACGATACCCACAGATAACGCCGGTGATCAAATGGGCGTGGGGATTGAGTTTGGCGAGTTGAAAGAAACGCTCGAAAGTGATTTGGTCGTGAATATGTTTCTGCAAAGCCTTTTCGTTGAAGCCAGTCAGCCAGGTGATGACCTCATGCAGTTCGTCATTGGTGCGCCCCTTCTTCTCAACCTTCGCCACATAATGCGGATAGACGGAGGAGAAGGTCATCTGAGCAATGCGATCATCGTGGTGACTGGTAGATTTCATACGGGCAGCCGAGATGGTGGGAGGGGAGGGATCAACACACTCTTTATAGACGTCTAAATTGAATTAAAAAGTTAGTAAACTGAATGCAAGAAAAACCGACCGATACTTTCACAAAAGGTCACTCGCCAGTTCAGCCAGTTCGCTGCGTTCGCCTTTTTCGAGGGTGATGTGAGCGAAGAGTTTTTGGCCGACCATGCGGTTGATGAGGTAGCTAAAGCCGTTGGAGAGGGCGTCGAGGTAGGGGTGGTCGATCTGGTGGATGTCGCCGGTGAAGACGATTTTGGTCCCCTCGCCGGCGCGGGTGATGATGGTTTTGATTTCGTGAGGCGTGAGGTTCTGGGCTTCGTCGATGATAAAGAAAACGCGTTGCAGAGAGCGGCCGCGGATGTAGGCTAAGGGGGTGATCTCGATTTTCTGGGTGTCGAGCATCTCCTGAATTTTCTGGGCGGCGTCGTTGTGGTTGAGCTGATGTTTGATGACGGAGAGGTTGTCGAAGAGGGGTTGCATGTAGGGGTCGAGTTTGGCGGCGACGTCGCCGGGGAGGTAGCCGATGTCGCGGTTACTTAAGGGGACGATAGGCCGGGCGAGCATGATCTGGCGGTAGCGTTGTCGGCATTCCAGTCCAGCGGCGAGGGCGAGGAGCGTTTTACCGGAACCGGCTTTCCCGGAGAGGGTGATGAGCTTGATGTTGTCATCGAGAAGGGCTTTGAGTGCGAAGGCCTGTTCGGCGTTGCGAGGGGTGACGCCGTAGACGGTGGACTTTTCGACGCGTCGGAAGGCGTGCGCATGTTCGGAATACATCGTCAGCGCGGATTTTGAGCCGTTGCGGAGGATGAAGTATTCGTTGGGGATTGGTTTTTCTACCTGTGGAACTTTTTCCGCGGGGACTTCGCCGTGGTTTTCGAAGAAGAGGTCGACGACTTCGGAAGGGATGCCTTCGATGAGTCGTTTGCCTTTGTAGAGTTTTTCGAAGGACTCGACTTTGTCGTTGTGGTAATCCTGTGCAGGAAGTTCAAAGGCTTTAGCCTTCATACGAAGGTTGGTGTCTTTGGTGATGAGGATGACGGGGCGGGGAGCGGTTGAATTGGAAGCGAGTTCGAGTTGTTTGAGGTGCAGGGCCGTGCGGAGGATGCGGTGGTCGGGGGAGTCCTGCTGGAAGACTTCATCGAGAAAGCGGGACTGATCTTTGGTGACAAAAGCGATGCGAATGTGGCCTAAGCCGACGCCGAGGGGCGCGCCTCCTGAGGAGAGCAGATCACCAGTGAGGTCGTCTAAGCCGCGGAGGAATTGACGAGCCTGGAAGTTGATATCTTCGTTGCCCTTTTTGAAGCGGTCGAGTTCTTCGAGGACGGTGATCGGGATGACGATGTCGTTATCTTGAAAGCGACGGATGCAGGCGGAGTCGTGGAGGATGACGTTGGTATCGAGGACGAAGACCTTGGGCCCCGACTTGGCTGGCGTGTCGGGTTTTTGAACTGTATCAATCATAGCGGCCTCCGTGCCTGTGTGGTTTGAGGATGAGGTGACGGGTGACGATTGGTTATTGAGTTCGACGTCTTGGTACATGCTTTGCCTCGCAATTCGGGATTCGTAAATCGGAATTCGTAGGACGGGATTGACCGACGAAAAGTTTCGACTGACGAGGAATCCGAAGTGAGGAGTCTCCCGTCAGGCCGGCTGAGGTCTCCTTGTGGGGGGTGGTGGATAGGTCATCTGGGTTCAGATCTCGTTGTTAAGTCAATTGAATGATCACAGGGTTATGACGGCACGCATTTCCAAATATGCTATTTAAGAATCGTTTGTGTTTGTGAGTGTGCAATTTGAATGGGGAGAAGTTGAGGATCAAGCCAGTGGGCACTGTCTTCGTAAGCAAGCTGAGGACTGGGTGAATTTTCATAGGAATCGGGGACACGCCGACCGACGAGGACAAGATCATACGGGACCGGCTTTTGTTTGCGATCACAGTTAATCGTGCTGATGAGCGTCCAGGAGAACGGGAACTCCGGGAGTGGGTTATCAGCCCCTTGATGATGGAAGCAAAAGTATTCGAAGTCGGCGTCTGCCAGATGAGGATCATGAGGGGCGGGTAGCATGGGGAGTCGCTGGGCATAGTGGAAGGTAAAAAGATGATGGGTTAAACCTAGAGAGACGAGTTGATAAGGCTGTGGAAGACGCGACTTGAGTTGTGCGACTTCCTCCTGCGCAGGAATTCTGCGATCATTAAGAATTTTCAGAAACGTAAAGTTGCACAGCAAAACGGCATACACTGACATGAGGACGATTTGTTTCATCACTCGAACCTGAGGTTGCGCAGAAGCAGGAAGCTTAAAAGAGTGACGGCAGAAGTAATAAAGGAGAACCGGACCTAAAAAAAGCATCATGGCGGCAACGATGGATAGGGATTCACGATGTGCCAGATCCAGACAAATCAGGCTGGCCGTCAGGACGATGCCCACCGACATCAGGGCAATAATCACGATGGAGAAGCGTTGCCACAAAAAGAGCAACGCTGGGCGCTCGATGATTTGCTGAGTCGTCATTGCCGCGAGTATGGCAACGAGTGGATAGACGGGCATCATGTAACGTGTATTGCCGTCAGGTGGAAGCCAGATAGTGGGAAGAGCAACGAGAAAGCCAACGAGTGCAAACAACGCGATATCAAGTTTGTTTTTGTTGAGGGGGCTGTCGTCCATAAATGAATGTCGAAACCGTGGATCGGCGATCGAAAGCAGCAGCAAAGACCACGGACACAGACAGGCAAAAAAGAGTTCGAAAGGAAATTCGAAAAAATGGGCAAGATGCTGTTTCGTTGAGACTTGAGAGACGTGTTTGCTGATCTCACTGAGAACGACATCATGAAGACCCTGATATCCGAGTCGCTGCGCGAACGGGATAAACCAGGCGGTGATGGAGAGGACAAAAAAGAGCGAACACACTGTAAAGATGCGGAGAGTGGACCACTGCTGAGGCTTGAGCGGGACCAATTTCAAACTGAATTGTGGAGTCAAGTTGGAATGATGTTGAATCAGAAAAAGTGTGACGGAGTAGACAATGATTGTGCCGAAGTAGTAAATCGGTGCCTGCAGGCCTTTGGTCAACATCGCCATGCCGGCAACGACTCCCGAGAAGCTGGCAAGAAGGAATTTTAAGGAGAAAACACACGCAGGACGTGAGGCCATTCGCAGTGAGGCATGTGCAGTGAGCAATGCGATGCCCATCAGAGCAGCGAAAACAGCTTCGGTTTCGCCGAGTCGCCCCAATTGAAGGACTTGTCCCATCGTCAAAAAGCAAAAAGCAGCAAGGAATCCCAAGAGCATCGACGACACAGAAGAGCCATAAATGTAGAGTGAAATGGCGGCGACAAGGACAGCGAAGAGACTGGGAATCCGGAGCGCCCACACGTCAACCTGACCGTGCCATTTACCAACAAGGGCAATCATCCAATAGCTGAAAGGGGGACGGGTGAGGCGTGGTTGCCCCTGAAGCGTAGGGACGATCCAGTTATTGTATTCGAGCATTTCCCAGGCAGTTCGGCCACGTCTGGATTCTTCGCCGCGAATAGAGAGAGAATCAAGATTGGCACCGTAAAGCAGAAACGTCAGTGTGGTCAAGAAGAGCAGGGGGAGGGCGTGTTTTCTGAAGGTACAAACGAGAGACTGCAAACCGGTCAATCGATGAGGATCGATGGACTGAGGCTGTGGAAACTGATCGAGACAGTCACTAGAAGCGTAAGAGGAAAATGAGACAGTCTCTTCCAGACATACGTTCATTGAATTAGAGGAGTTGACTCGCAATGCGTTTCCTTCCGCAGCGACGATTCCAGTTCCATCGACAGGAGCGTTAGGAGCTTAAAACAAACTGTATGTTTGCAGCAGCACCTGACGTGTGAGAAGTCCTGAGTGAGATGGTCTGGGGAAAAAGATTGTCTGATAATATGAAGTTTGTTTGCTCCAACAAGATTCCATCTGAGTCAACAGCGAACAAACGATCTCCGGTAATGTAAATGGGATGAGGCGAATCTGGAAAGGTCACTTCAGGCAAAAAGAGTTGAGAAACGAAAATTGACGTATTCTGAATATCAAGCACATCATTTCTGCATGTCGAATCAGGGGTGAGGGCAAAGATGAGGCTGCGTGGACCTCTGATGTGTGACGGTTTCATCTTCCAGAGTCTCATCGTTGAAAATCGCAACCGACTGACAGGACTTGTTCCTCATGAAATGCCAGAAAGATTCATTGTCGCTCACTGTTGAGTCGTCTTGAAATGTGCATTCCTGATGGTGAAAACCTACGAGATGCGAAATTCTGATGAATACGAGGAAGGGTGCATTGACGACTTGAGTCAGGCGAGTGAGGATAGACTTTTGTATTTAATATGGTGTTGCAGGGAATTTTAAGTTTTAACGTTTTCAAAGCACTGCCAAAGGGAGTTGCCACGATCGTTCTCGGAAAGGCTGCCGTCGGAGATGAGTGAGCAAATGTCTTGATGAATGTTCGAGAAGCGACGCCAAAATATTTTAGAACGTCGGTTTTTGCGGTTATACTGAATGTGGATGATGAACTGCGGATTGGACTTAGGAGCCAGACATGTCGAGCGTTGAACACAAAGCAGGTTACAATTTCCATAAATACGATCAGTTCGTCAAATTGACATTGAACCCTTCACTGAGTGATGCACCCTGGGGTGACATTGATGAACTGGGGCGGAATGTCCTGGGGGAATTAGACGAATACAAAACCCCAGCGATCATGGTTGACTTGTCACCTTTGACTTACATGGGGAGCGCGATGGTGGCGCTGATCGTGCGGATCTGGAAAGTGACCAAGGCACGTTCGGGACAGATGGTGATTGTATGTGCCAACGAGATGGTACTCAAAGTCATCAGCCTGGCGGGACTTGACAAGGTTTGGAAGATCACACCGACACTGGAACAGGGTTATAAAGAACTCAAGGTCAAGCCTCCGGGAGCTTTAGGGAATGGTCATCAACCCCATGCTTTTGGAAACTTAGCCAGTTCACAGACGACATCGCGTTCCGGGGTCGTGCTCTCGCCGCTGTTGACGGGTGGGATGACGACGTCAGCAATGGTGGAGACAGGGCATCGGCCTAAATCAAATCACAGTGGGCTCAATCGCCTGACGTCCGGTCAGAGTGGAATCATGAGCATGCCCGAGTCTGATGAAAATGAAATCGAAAAAAGTGCATCATCGTGGTCGGTAGTCGTCGCCATATTAATGACTGTGGCGGTGTTGTCGTTGATCCTGGGCGGAGTAGGCCTGTTTTTGTATCTGCAAGTCAAATCTTTCCCGTTACAGATCAGTCAGGGAATGGCCTTATCAGGCGCTGTGCTCTCGATGATCGGCTCATTCGGGACGATTTTGATGGGAGGCGGGCTGACAATTCGACTGATGGGTGCCGTTGCCGTCTTCGCTGGGATTACCGAATTGATCATCGCCATCATGGCATCCCGGTAACCCGGCGGGCATCGAACAGCTCTGAAAAATGCATCTTGACAAATCACATCAATTGAGGAGATGAACGATGTCTATCGGAAATAGGTCGGCATATGCGGCAGGTGAGGTGCGACAACAGGCGCTCCAAAATGAATTGGCTGGTCTGGTCGGAGTTGTCACGCCCGTATCACTAGTGGACTTGCTGCTTGAAAGGTCTTTCGAACTGGGAGCAACAGATATCCATTTCGATCCACGCGAAGATGGACTTCACGTGCGTTTGCGTGTCGATGGACTGCTACACGAAGTGATGCATCTGACACGCGACGTCGTTCCGCAATTGATTTCGCGGATCAAACTGATGGCGGGTATGGATATCACTGAAAAACGTCTTGCTCAGGATGGACACATTTCCAACGAAGCCGTGGAAATGCATCGTGATATCCGAGTCGGAAGCGCCCCGACGATCTACGGCGAACGATTGGTTTTACGTTTGATGCCAGACGGACGACGTTACACACAACTGGAAGACCTGGGACTGGATGATGATCAAATCAAGATGGTACGCCGGTATCTGGCCGCTCCGTATGGAATGATCCTGAGCGTGGGTCCGGTCGGGAGCGGGAAGAGTACGACTGTCTACAGTTGTCTGGAAGAACTCAACTCCGCGAATCGGTCGCTGGTAAGCATTGAAGATCCGGTCGAACGTCGGATTGAAGGTGTCAACCAGATGCAGGTCGATACAAAAACGAGTTTTGGGTTTGTCGAAGCATTACGAGGGGTGCTGCGACAAGATCCCGATGTCATCATGGTGGGTGAAATCCGTGATCCTGAGACGGCACACATTGCCTGTCGTGCAGGGTTAACCGGAATTCGGGTCTTAAGTACGCTGCACGCCAATGACAGTTGTTCGACGATCGACGTGTTTCGAGATTTCGAGATCCCGTCGATGTTCATTGCCGACAGTCTGAATTGCATTATCGCCCAACGGTTGCTCAGGAAAACCTGTCAGCAGGCACGCGAGACCTTCACCCCTGATGATATGACCTGCCGCATGTTGGGAATCGATCCCGGACAGGCTCACGAGCATCAGCTCGTGCGTGGACTGCCGGCTGATGTCAACTTTCATACTGGTTACTTTGGCAGGACGGGAGTCTTTGAGGTCTTGCCGATTGATGAGCAGTTGCGTCATGAGATTTTGCATGGCCGCTCAAGTCGTGAGCTGTCTGAACTCGCCCGAAGAAATGGCATGACAAGTTTGGAAGAGTCCGCTAAAAAGAAAGTTTTAGCAGGCATCACGACGGCGGAAGAAATGCATCGGGTCCTGGCGTTTGACGCTGTTTAAGTCTTATTAAAGCGATCATGAAACTCAGCACTACTGGCTACGGTGGCGTTATCCTGTTCGTGTTGACTATTTTTTTCTATGCGCCCGGTTGCTGGAATGATTTTGTCACCTGGGACGACTACAGTTACGTTGTCGAGAATCCCCATGTCTTGGACGGATTAAGCCTCGAGAATATTCGTTGGTCCTGGTCAACACTCTCGCAAGCCAACTATCATCCGCTGACTTGGATGTCGTTGCAATTAGATGCAACTCTTTTTGGGACCGAGCCGTTTGGATTCCATTTGAGTTCCGTGCTATTACATGCCGTCAACGTCTTGCTGATTTACTCAGTCATGAGCCGATTAACCAGGAGCCCTTCCATTGGATGGTGTGTTGCCGCCATATGGGGTTTACATCCGGTACACGTGGAATCTGTGGCATGGATTTCCGAACGTAAGGATGTGTTGAGCATTTTGTTTGGCCTGTTAGCATTTCGACGTTACTTGAAAATCAGAATTCAAGAAGATCCATCAACGATCAACTCATTGGCAACAGACCCAGTGCTGCATTTTTGGTTTGTCTGTTCCCTTCTGAGCAAACAGACATTGGTGACGCTGCCTATAATGATGATTCTGGCTGATTATCTCATGCTTTCTGATTTTCCCAACCCGAATCAGAAAGATCAACAAGAGGTCACATCGCATCAATTGAAGGCCATCGGAAACTCAGTTTACAGACATATTCCATTGCTCGTGATGTCCTTGATCTTCTCGGTTGTCGTATTTTTTGCTCAACAACAAGGTGCAACGGTCGCGGATTTGGAATCGCATTCACTTGGACAACGGTTGCTCAATGGAATTCTGAGTTATGGACGTTATCTGATCATGTTGCTATCGCCTGTTGGACAGTACTACTTTTTCTATCCCATGGAACCGCTTACTTGGCTGGATTGGAAAGTCATCCTCTCCTTTTTTTTCCTGGTGGCGATGACCTTGACGGGCGTTGTATTCAAACACAGACACCCCTGGCTGCTATTCGGCTGGCTATGGTTTCTCATTTCATTGCTTCCCATGATTGGGATTATTCAAATCGGTTCGCAAGCATTGAGCGACCGCTATCTGTATTGGCCAGCAATCGGAATTGATTTGATCGTTATCAAACTCATTGACCTGATCATTCAGCACACCATCGCTAAGCAGAATGATCATCGTGATAATTATCTGATTGCAGTGTGCCTGATCTTGATGGCCGGCCTGAGTATCAAAACCGTCACACAAATTCAGACTTGGCGAGATGATCCGAGTCTGTTTGGACATGCTTTAAACTTCGACCCGGACAATTCCGTTGCGAATAACAATTATGGATATTGGCTGTTACGTAATCGCCAATTTTCAGCGGCATTACCATTCTTTGAAATAGGCATAAATGCAAATTCCAAGAACGCCCTGGCATGGCGTAACAGAGCGATCTGTCTATGGGAATTGGGGGACCGAAATGAAGCAATTAACAGTTTAATGCATGCCATCGAATTGCGTCGCAAGACATTGACGTGGCGATCAACCTTAGGATCATTTCTGTATCAGACTCAAAGATATTCTGAAGCTGAGCAATATTTGCAGGAGAGCCTGAACGATGTGCCCGACGATCCAGCGGCATGGTATCATTTGGGACGTTGCAACGAGTCTCTGGGAAAATGGGGTGAAGCAAAACGATGCTATCAAATACTCCTGCAACTCAATCCAGGTGATGCTCAAGCGACACTGCGTTTGAACGCGATTCCAAGCCAGGAGCGATAAAGCATCTCTGCGATCGTTTCTCTCCTGTATCCCACCAGTTTCATTGGACAATTTGAAAACAGATGATTGTCTCGTCGACTTCTTTCGGGATTTGCTGGAGGAGGATTTCTTCAACCCAACACCATGAGGTTGTTGTAGGCTGTGCTGATTGTAGGGGAAATAATGAAGATCCCGGCGACGAATTGAAACCGGTCTTTGAGGTCGGGACGAATAGGAATGTCCTTGAGAGAAAATGTGTCGAGAAAATGGGAACAGGGGTGTATTAGGACTTCATCCTGCCAACCGCGCAGCTCACGAGTGCCTTCTTTTGGCTGTTGTAAAGTCATAGTAAGCTGGTTGAGGAAGCCTCATTCGAGGAATCCGGACGAGCTTTGATGATTTGGGACGGTCTTGACTGGGATGCGAGTCTGATTGAAAGTTGAATGTCCATTCGAAATGGACGCCCCGTACAATTAGGAAAAGATCGCTCAGATTCCCAAGTCTGGAGATATCTAGCGAATCTTTTCG
The DNA here is from genome assembly GCA_041753175.1 of Planctomycetaceae bacterium. Classification (GTDB taxonomy): domain Bacteria; phylum Planctomycetota; class Planctomycetia; order Planctomycetales; family Planctomycetaceae; genus SXPC01. Next base: position 6,695 of record JBGSVC010000322.1, on the reverse strand, counting down.
TCGACGGCCGTGTTAAAGTTTTGTGAGAACCGAATTTAAAGCCGCGCCGAGGTTACGAACTTACCATAAAACGCGAGAAGATCTGATGCGACAACAATTTATGATGACATTCAAAAATAAATGTGCCCGACGCAGTTTGGGAACAATGGCGCTGTTTGGAATATTGACATTTGCACAGTCACCTGAGCCCGTATGGGCACAACGCGGGGGATTTGACCGCGGCGGAATGAGTGGCGGATTTAGTGGATTCAGTAGCCGAGGCGGTCCCGGGGGTGGATCATCGGGGACGATGCGTGTTTTGATGGATGAAAAACAGCGAGGCGAGTTGAATTTGACTGCCGATCAATTGACGGCATTGGAAGGTATTCGAGAGAAAATCCAGCCAGATCCCAGCATGTTTGGGGACATGTTTTCGCGGATGCGGGATGCTTCTGATGAAGAGCGAATCGCGATGCGCGAAGAAATGACCAAAAAATTTCAGGACTTGGCCAAACAAGCCGAAGACGAAGTCGCCAAAGTTCTCGACGAAAAGCAGTATAAACGTTTGAAACAGTTGGGTTTGCGTTCAAGTGGTCCACGTGCAATGACTGAAGAAGAAACCGCCAAAAAGCTGGATCTGACAGATGAACAGAAAACCAAAATGAACGCATTAATTGAAGAAGCCAGCAATGCATCTCGATCGGGTGGTTTTAGTCGACAGTCGTCTGAAGAACGTGATCGTCAGCGGGCTGAACTGGAAGCCAAGCTGCTGGAAATTCTCAATAGCGATCAAAAAGAGAAATGGACAAAGATGCTCGGTGACCCGCCTGCGGGATCGACCGCAAGCCCATCTTCAACACCTGTCACGTCTGCACCCATAGCTCCCGCCAGTAACGATCTTGATGCTCTGGCCAAGGAACTTGATAGCCTGGCACCGGTGGCAGTTACTCCGCCAAGTGGACCTTCGGTTGTGGATTTTGGAGTCGCTCAGGATGTTCTCGATGCCTTGCCCAGCGATGGCGTGGAGACGATGTCGTTTAACTTTCGCAATGCACCGTGGTCGGATGTGTTGATGCTCTTTGCCAAAGTGTCGGGATTGACGTTGGACTTGAATGTAATCCCTCCGGGATATTTCAGCTATTACGACACTCGCAGTTATTCGCCACGCGAAGCTCTTGATGTGTTAAATGGCTATTTGATCCAACGTGGATATGTGCTCGTGCAAAGAGATCGTTTTTTAGTGTGTGCCAATATTTCTGAAGGTGTGCCCGCCAGTCTGGTACCGACCGTCGATGAAGCAGCTTTACCAAATCGTGGGCGCAATGAATTTGTGCGCGTCATTTTGAATACTGGGGATCTGGATGCGGCGTCAGTCAAAGATGATCTCTTAAAGCTCATCAGCTACAAAGGGGATGTGACGGCACTGACAAAATCGAATCAGGTGATCGTCACTGCGACAGCATCAGATGCGATGCGGATACAGGCCTTGTTGGAAAAATCTCGACCCTCCGGTGATGGGGTGTTGTCATTTGAATCGTTCACGCTCCAGCACGTCGCAGCCGCGGAAGCCGAACCGATTGTGCGGACACTTTTGGGAATTGACAAATCACTGGAGTCTTCTTCTCGAAGCAGCAGTAGTGGACGATCCATGTTTGAAGAAATGATTCGTCAGCGAATGGGCGGGGGCGGAGATGATCGCAGTCGCGGGGGGAGTTCTGGTGGATCCTCGTCGTCAACTCAAACCACACCGACGGCACGCGTCACCATCGACGAACGAACCAACACGCTCCTGGTGTCTGCAAAATCTGCAGAATTGTTAATTGTTCGACAGGCAATTGAGCAGTTGGACGTGCCCCTGGTGGGCGGCCAACAAGAGAACTGGCAGGACCGGACAAAGACCAAAGTCAGAGTCGTACCGGTAAAAAATGGGGATCTTGGCGATGTGGCGAAAACCGTGCAAATGATGATTCCTGGCATCGTGATCAATGAGGATAACGATATTGATGTCCTGCATATCATCGGACCTGAATCTAAACAGCAGGAAGCAGCAGAACTCATTCGTCTGCTGGATAGCACCGGTGGCGGAAACACGGTCGCGGTGATTGAACTCAATCGCATGGATGCCTATTCTGCATCGCTGGCATTGTCGAATATGTTTGTCAGCGAAGGCCGGGATGCACCGGCGATTCAATCGGATCCCGATGGCCGCAGCTTGATGGTGCGAGGAACAATCGAGCAGGTTGCTCAAGTCAAAGCGCTTCTCGTGCAGTTGGGCGAAACTGGCCAGGTGCAAGATCGACGCGAACAGTCACGCGGACCAATTCGAAGGATTCCGTTAGGTGGTCAGGATGCCGAAAGTATGGCACGGATGATCGAAGAGTTATGGAATCGGTCACACAGCCAAAAAGTGCGAGTTCTGGGAGGGAGCGAATCTGGCCAGCCATTCGTTGAACCACAAACTCCCGCGTCAAGTCCTGAACAATCAAACTTCGAAACCTCGATTCGTCCTCAGCATCCTCTGGCTGTGCAATTAGCTAGCCAACAGTCAGAAACTCCCGTGACAAAACCAGCTCCCAGCATATCGATTGCCATCGTGGGGGGGGAGTTAGTGATCAGTTCTCAGGATGAGCAGTTGCTCAATGAGATGGAAGACTTGATGGCACAGATCCTTTCGAAATCAGCAGATCAAGTCCAGTGGTCGCTATATTATCTCAGGAATTCCGACGCTTTGACCGTTTCGTCGATGTTGACAGATTTCTTTCCGACCGCGACTGTCGTTGGAAGTCCCACGATCAGCAGTTATTCGTCCAGCAGTCGCTACGGAAGTTCCACTTACACACCGATTTCGCCCGTCAATACGCAGCAGACCTTGAAAGTCATTCCGGATACGCGAACGAATTCACTCTTTATTTCAGGACCTTCGCAAATGATGGCTGAAGTGGAGCAACTCCTTAAAATTCTGGATGTCTCCGAATTTCCGGGAGTACAGGCAGATCGCTTGCCGCGGATGATTCCCGTGTTCTATGCAGATATCGAAATGGTCTCACAGATTGTCCAGGATACGTTTCGGGATTCATTGTATGAAGCCCCACAACAACGCGGCGGCAGTAGCGAAGAGCGGGGTCGGGCCGCACCTTCGGGACCTTCGTTATACGCCGATCGGGTGACGGTCGCCGTTGATGTGATGACCAGCCAATTAATTGTTTCCTGCAATGATCAGATCTATTCGCAGATTCAGACATTGGTCAAGACGTTGGACGACGCGGCTCGAGACGCCAAGCGTACGGTAAGAATTGTCGGTCTGGAAAATACCGATGCTGCCATGGTTCAGCAGACATTAGGAGCATTACTTCCAAAGGTGAATGTCTCGACGACACGTACATCAGTCTCTTCGAGTTCGTCGGGGCGTCCAAGTGGCGAAAGTAGTAGTCGCGATTCTTCATCACGGGAAAGCAGCAGTCGCAGCAGCGGATCTTCAGATGATTTCCGAGCGATGATGGAACAACGCATGCGTGAGCGGATGAGTAGCGGTGGTGGCGACTCAGGTCGAAGCGGATTTGGAGGTTTTGGTGGTGGTCCTCCAAGTGGATTTGGCGGTTTTGGTGGATCGAGTCGTAGCAGTTCTTCGGATCGAGGGAGCCGCGGGGGCCGTTAGAGAGTTGTTGTTCATTCCTAGAGGATATTGAAGTCGTCACGAAAATTGAGAGAACTGTTGACTGATGATTATGGCTTTGGATCGATTGCTGACTAAAGATGGGTTGTTAACCGCAGAGCAGGTGCACGACCTGCATACCAGTTCGAATGGGACACGTCTGGATCGGGCAGCAATCGAGAGAGGCTGGCTGACAGAGGATCAATTATTATCCTGTCTGGGCAAGCAGTTTGGGCTGGAAGTCGTTGATCTGCGTAAGATCACGATTGATCGTGAAATCCTGACGCGGTTTCCCACAAAGACGATTTTCAAGTATGAGTTACTGCCACTGTATCGGGAAAATGGGCATGTCGTTGTTGCGGTCAGTGATCCGTTTGAACTGGACGTGGTCGATGAATTGAGCACCGTCAGTGGCATTTCACTCAAACCGGTATTGGCCCGCAAGCGGGAGATCAGCGATCGCATCAAAGAGCATCTGGGGGTCGGTGGAGACACCATCAATGAACTGGTTCGCCAACAGGAGAATGAAGAAGACGCCGAGTATTTGCAACAGTTAGATAACGAACTGGGCGAGTTGGCGGAATCGGCTCAGGCACCATCCGTGATTCGGCTGGTCAACGAACTCTTGATTGAAGCCGTGGAACAACGGGCAAGCGATGTCCATATAGAACCACAAGAGCGCGGACTCACGATTCGCTTTCGCGTCGACGGGATCTTGCAGATTCAACCCGTGCCACCGGAAATCAATCAGTTTGGTTCCGCGATCGTCACACGCTTAAAAATCATGTCACGGCTGAATATTGCTGAGAAGCGATTGCCGCAAGATGGCCGAATTAATTTGCGCGTGGCAGGTCGGGCGATTGACTTGCGGGTTTCTGTGATCCCAATGGTCTTTGGCGAGGGAATCGTATTGCGTTTGTTGGATAAAGATCGGATGGTCTTTAACCTGCCGAACGTGCGAATGCCCGCAGCGATGGAAAAAACGTTTCGCGGATTGATCGAGTTGCCTCACGGAATTGTCTTGGTGACAGGGCCGACAGGGAGCGGAAAATCGACGACGCTGTACAGCGCGCTCAAAGAAATCCAGTCACCGGAAGTCAAAATTATCACCGTTGAAGATCCCGTTGAGTATCAGACCAGCGGAATCAGCCAGATTCAGGTGCAGCCCAAGGTGGGGTTAACTTTTGCAGCAGGTCTGAGAAGCATTTTACGTCACGACCCCGATGTGATTTTAATCGGTGAGATTCGAGACCACGAGACAGCCGAGAGTGCCATTCAGGCATCATTGACCGGTCACCTCGTCTTTAGTACGCTCCACACCAATGATGCACCAGGCGCGATTACGCGATTGATCGATATGGGAGTGGAATCGTATCTGGTGGCCAGTACCGTTGAGGGGGTTTTGGCACAACGTCTTGTCAGAAAGCTCTGTGTGCATTGTCGTGAGCCTCTCTCAAAAGATCATCATGATTTTCCGCCAGATTTCCCACGCGATCAGATCGAGACGGTATATCGACCGGTGGGCTGTCGGGAGTGTCGGGAATCAGGTTATGCAGGTCGTATTGGTGTCTTTGAATTGATGCTCAATGATCCTGAACTCAAAGAGTTGACCGTAGAGCGATTGAGCACTGCCATCCTGCGAAAACATGCCATCAAACAAGGGATGATGACGCTGCGTGAGTGCGGATGGCAGCGGGTGCTGGCAGGGATCACGAGTATTGAAGAAGTCATTCGGGTGACGAAGTCGGAGATGTAGAAAACGATGGAGAGAAAATAAACATCTGCAACTAAACTAGATGCAGTTGAAGAGTGGTTTTAGGGGACACCAGAGACGATGCCTGAGTTTATCTATACAGCACGGGAGCTGACGGGGGCCAGTGTGACGGGGACGCTGACGGCTTCCGACATGACGGAAGCAATCGCGCAGTTGCAGGCCAAACGAGTCTTTCCCTTGGAAGTGAAACCAGCGGCTGGTCAGCGTTTGCCACAGGTGGGCGGGAAAAGTGTCGGTTCGTCTCAATTAAGTACGTTTTATTCTCAAATGTCGGACCTGCTCAGTGCCGGCGTCCCTTTGTTGCGAGCGCTCCGGATTATCCAGGACCAGACTTCAAACGCGAATTTAAAAGATGCGATTACAAGCATTCAAGAGCAGGTCTCCAACGGACGATCGCTGACCGAATCGATGAAAAGGCATCCCAGGACGTTTTCGGAATTGGCATGCAGTCTGATTGAGGCAGGCGAAGAGGGAAGCTTTTTGGAGGATGTGCTGCGTCGACTTTCAATTTTCACCCAGCATCAAGCCGAAATGCGGGGAAAAGTGATCGGAGCGATGATCTACCCAGTGTTTCTGATCACCTTCGGGTTGATCGTCGTATTTGTCATGATGGTCAGTTTTGTGCCCAAATTTCAACCGATTTTTGACCGCTTAGAAGAGCGCGGGGCATTACCGGGTGCAACGAAGTTGTTGTTGGCAATGAGCAATATGCTGCAGCATTATTGGCTGGTGGTCGTGTTGGGGATCGTGGCGGTGATTTATGGAATCATGCAGTTTTTGAATTCAGCCTATGGCAAGAGACTGATGGCGCATTTTGCGCTTTGGGAAGTGAAGATTGGCGGTGCCAAGATCGGGCCGGGTCCGATTTTGAGAAGTTTGGCGATCGCCAGATTTTGTCGCGTCTTGGGAACACTGCTGGACAATGGGGTGCCTCTACTTCGTTCGCTGAAAATCAGCAAAGATGCCACGGGGAATATGGTGCTGCAGGAGGCCATCGCCACGGCCACCGAGCGGATCTCAAGTGGAAAATCTTTGGCTCAGCCGTTGGGACAATCGAAACATTTTCCCAGCGATGTGGTTGAATTAATATCGGTAGGCGAAGATGCCAACCGTCTGGAAAAAGTCTTGATTGATATTTCTGATACTCTGGAACGTCGTACCGAGCGATCGTTGGAACTGGTCGTACGAATGATTGAGCCGATCATGCTGCTGTTTATGGCGGGAATTGTGCTCTTTATTGTCTCGGCCCTGTTATTACCGATTCTGCAAAGTTCGACGGCAGTTTAATAT
>JBGSVC010000321.1:0-6042 GCA_041753175.1 Planctomycetaceae bacterium | reverse complement strand
AACGTTCTTTGATCACGCCCCTGCTGGCTGCGTTTGACTATCCCGAACCTGATTCCAGTTGTGAGGCACGCTTTGTCACGACGCAACCCACTCAGGCCCTGGGGATGCTCAACTCCGAAGAGATCCAGCATCTTTCTGAACTCTTCGCCGAGCGATTACAACGAGAATTCCCGGATGACATCAGGGCTCAAGTTCAGCAAGGCTTGTCGCTGGTCAGTTCCAGAAATGTCTCCTCAGACGAAGTCGGCCGTGGTCTGGATCTAGTGCAGACATTCCAACACAAGCATCAACTCGACCAAAAGCAGGCGATGAAGTTTTTCTGTCTGGCAGCATTTAATCTCAATGAATTTCTGTTTTTGGAATAAGCATACCCCACATTGGTGTGCCCTTCTTAGACAGCCCTGGGGCTACTTTTTCACAATCGCAACGCATTCTCTTTTTCACTTAAGGCAGAACATCATGCCCTCACAGCACCCCACCAATCACTTTTGCGGTCGGACTCGACGAGAATTCTTGTGGCAGGCCGGTGGCGCATTTACCTCTGTCGCGTTGACAGGTCTGTTGGCACAGGATGACTTTTTTGCCAAACAGGCGATGGCTGCCGATGGATTGACTCCCTACGTCAATCCTTTGCTTCCCAAGCCTCCGCACTTTGCTCCCAAAGCCAAGTCCGTCATCTTTCTGTTTATGTACGGCGGACCCAGTCACGTTGATACGTTCGACTACAAGCCCGAACTGTTTCGTTTGGATGGCCAGACGATTGCCGTCAAAACCAAAGGGCGTGGAGGAGAGAAAAACGAAGGGCGTGTCGTCGGCCCGATGTGGAAATTCAAGCAATATGGCCAATCCGGAGCCTGGGTTTCCGAACTCTTTCCTCATCTGGCAAACCATGTCGATGACATCTCTTTCATTAAGTCCATGACAGCGGATTCGCCGATCCATGGTTCGGCTATGTTGCAGATGAACAGCGGCAAGATTCTGGGTGGTTCACCGTCGTTGGGATCGTGGGTCAATTATGGTCTGGGGACGGTGAACGAAAATCTGCCGGGATTTGTGGTCATGCTCGATCCGGCGGGCGGTCCGATCAGTGGTGCAAAAAACTGGTCGTGTGGTTACATGCCTGCGACCTATCAGGCAACGGTGATGAAGTCAAAAGGGAGTCCAATCCTCGATCTAAACCTCCCCGAAGGCATGACCCCTGAAATTCAACGAGATTTGCTCGACAGTCTGGGCGAGATCAATCAGCATCATCAACTCAAACACGTCAGCAATACCGATCTGGCGGCACGGATTGCTTCCTATGAGCTGGCATTTAATATGCAAAAGCATGCCCCCGAAGCTGTCGATCTCAGCCAGGAGACCGAAGACACACATCGCCTCTATGGTCTGGATAATCCTCGAACACTGGATTTCGGCAAACGCTGTTTGATGGCCAGGCGCCTTGTCGAACGGGGCGTTCGCTTCATTCAGCTTTACTCAGGCGGAAATCACCTCGATTCCACGTGGGATGCTCACGGCGATCTGTTTGCCAACCACTCCAAACACGCCTTTAACACCGATCAGCCGATCGCGGCGTTGTTGACGGATCTCAAACAACGAGGCCTCCTCGATGAAACGCTCGTCGTGTGGGGGGGAGAATTTGGACGTCAACCGACGGCTGAATATAAAGAGGGCACAGGTCGGGATCACAACTCTGCCGGCTTTACCATGTGGATGGCGGGCGGGGGCATTAAAGGGGGAACCTCCGTCGGAACAACCGACGAGCTGGGATCGGCTGCTGTCGAAAAACCATTCCACGTCAAGCATTTGCATGCCACGATTTTGAACCAACTTGGGCTCGACCCCAATCGACTCTCCTACTTTTATGCAGGGCTTAACCAGAAACTTGTCGGCGTCGAACACATCGAACCGATCAAAGAGATTATTGCCTGACAAAGCGGCATGAAACGGTTCAGCCAATCAGGTTCAGCCAATCAGGTGTGACATGTTGAAGAGAATGATGACCCCGATCATGTCCATCAACGCCGCAATCAAAGGCGTGGACATGAGGGCAGGATCAAAATCGTAGTGATAGAAGGTGATCGGGAGAATGGCTCCCATCGATGTCGAAATCATAATGACGATGATCACCGTACTGCTGACGACCATCGCTGGTGCAGACAGTTGCAGGATCCAGAATCCGAATAGAAACGTGAAGACGGCCAATGTCGAGCCGATCAACCCGCCGACCATGGCCTCGCGTCCCATGATTTTTCCGAAATCTCCCATCGTGAATTTCTTATTCTCCCGGTCTAATGTTGTCAGGTAGCTGATGACGAGTGCCGCCGACTGCGACCCGGCATTTCCACCACAGGCGAGGACCAACGGGAGGAACATGAGGATCTTGCTGGCCATTGAAATCACCCCGCTGCCTTGATCGACGCCATGAAAAAACTGGAAGATCTTGGCGGTGACAATTGCTGCAAAGAGAAGTAACAGCAGCCAGACGCCCCGTTTGCGGGCCAGTGTCAGAATGGGCTCGGTGAGATAACTTTCTTCCAGAGGCTGCACCCCGACCAAAAGTTCCTGATCTTCCTGTGCCTCATAGTGCAACACGTCGACGGCATCGTCGTGGGTAACAATCCCCACAAGTCGGCTTTCCTGGTCGACAACAGGGATCGCCAGGAAGTCGTAGCGGTTGATTAAGTGAGCCACTTCTTCCTGGTCTTCATCGACTTTCACGGAAATAATATCCCGCTGCATGATATCGGCCAGGCGCGCCTCGGGATTGGCCAGAATCAGATTACGCAGCGATGTAAAGCCCTGAAGATGCCGCTCTTCATCGATAATATAGATGTAGTAAATCGTTTCGCGATTGGGAGCCTGCAGACGCAGTTTTTGTAATGCTTCGCGGACGGTGATGTTTTTAGGAAGAGACGCATAGTCGGTCGTCATGATTGCGCCGGCGGATTCGTCGGCATAGGAAAGAAGTTTGCGGATATCGCGACGTTCTGCCTGAGCTATCAATGGCAGGAGATTCTCGACTTCTTCTTCGTCCATTTGCTCGAGCAGGTCGACACGATCGTCGGCTGCCATTTCTTCGATCAGGCGAGACAGATCCGTCCGCTCCATATGCTTGACAATGTCGGCCTGCATCTCAATGGGAAGAAACGGCATGATCTCTGCTTTGCGAGACACATGACAGCACGAAAGAACTTTGAAGATCTCTTCAGGGGTCAAACCAGTCAGGATCCCGGCCGTCACGCCAGGATAAAAGGCATCACAAAACTCTCTCATCCCTGCCGAGTCGTCGGCCAAGATCATTTCGCGCAGATCAGGAAGGAGAAGAGTTTCCAGCATGGGCAGAGCCTTTCAAGGGTGGCGACAGGCAACTGAGATAGCGCCAACACGTTTTGATTTCACTTCAGATCAAGTCCATCTTCCTTCGAAAGTATCGATAACCGGGCAAAAAAAATCCCGACCAGAGTTGATCGGGATGTGTCTTCAAATTAAACCGACCTGGAACAGGCCGATTAAAGGCCTAACGTTTTGAGAACTGAAAGCTCTTCCGGGCTTTCTTAAATCCATATTTCTTACGTTCGACCATTCGGCTGTCACGGGTCAGATAGCCACCTTCTGCCAGAGTCGCATGGTCGCCGGTATCGAGAGCCTGGAGAGCGCGGGCGATGCCGAGCATGACGGCACCGGACTGACCTGTCGTCCCGCCACCTTCAACGCGGACGGTAATATCAAATTTGCCAATCTTGTTGACACGCACAAGAGGAGCCAGAACAGCTTTCTGATTAGGCTCAAGAGGGAAATATTCTTCCAGGGTTCGGCCGTTGATCAGGAAGTTACCGGTCCCGGTTTTCATTCGAACGCGGGCAACAGCCGTCTTGCGTCGACCCGTTCCCATAGCTGTGCCGTATTGATCAATACGGCCACGAACGTTCGGACGATAGTCAGGATCAACGGCTGACTGAGATTCCGTTGTTTCGGAAGAGCCTGATCCCAATGTCAGGACGGGAGCCGAGGCGGCCACGTCTTCCGGACCATTGGACAGGGTGTCATCTGCAGCAGGTACATTTTCGTCGGTCATGCAAAGATCTCAATCAGAAGACGTTGAGGAAAGACAATCGGGATGGATACCGAATGATAAAAAGAGAATTACTTAGCCACCTTGATCAGGTGCATGGGAAATTCTTGTGGTTGTTGAGCCTGGAAATTATGTCCGGGACCTGCCACAAGTTTGAGGCGTTTGAGCATCACGGAACCCAGTTTGTTTTTGGGCAGCATCCGACGAACAGCCTCCTGGAGGATATAGTCGGGACGTTCCAGGAAATACTTCTCGGCAGAAATTTCGCGTCGTCCACCTGGCCACATCGTGTGGTAGACGTAGGTTTTCTTGTCCGCTTTACTGGTGAAACCAGGGATTTTGTTGTGACGAACCGGATTACCGGTAAATCGAACTTTATCGCAGTTGGTGACGACGACAAAATCGCCGCTGGCCACGTGTGGGGTGTATGTTGGTTTATGCTTCCCCATCAACACCGTTGCGATCGCAACAGCAAGACGACCCACAATCTGGCTTTCGCCATCGACGTGATACCACACCGGTTGGTGAGTCTCTTTTTTCAGGAGAAACGATTTTTGTAATGCAGATGCAGCCATGGAATACCCGTTACCAACAGGAGAACAACAGGTCAAGTGACCCAATAACGAAACAAATTCCCCATCAATGCCATCATCGCCGGGGAATTTGGAAGACTCCTAGTGTAGCGAGAACAGAATTTGGTTTCAACGCAGCCAGCCAGGATTTTGACAGATATTTTAGGGAGGAGACTTCGACTCAAAAGCGTACGAAATCTTCTCTCTGAAATTGTCCCATGTTTCCACTGTTTACCAGTTTGACCTGTTTGCTGGTTTAACGGATGACGGGGTAGTTATTGCTTTCACGAATTTCGCATAGCTGTTTCCAAACCAGGTCTTTAAGCTCTTTCAGATGATGCTGAGTCGCTGCTGAAAACCGCAGAACGGGTCGGCTGGTCAGTCGCTCAAGCTCCTCGGCGACTTCTTCGGCTTCAGGTAATTCGCTTTTGGAAACGCACAATATTTCAGGTCTGTCGGCCAGTGACTGGCTGTAAAGCTTTAGCTCTTCACGGATTTGTTTGTAGTTTTCAATGGGATCGGTGAGGTCGCTGGGGGCAGGTTCCACGAGATGAACCAGTAACAAGGTCCGTTCGACATGCCTGAGAAATTCATGTCCCAGGCCGATTCCGGCGTGAGCTCCTTCAATCAGTCCGGGGATATCCGCCATCACGAATTGATTATCAAGTCCCATCGGGACCAGCCCCAGATTGGGAAATTTTGTGGTGAACGGATAGCTGGCAATTTCCGGCGTTGCTCTTGAGACGACACTCAAGAGTGTGGATTTCCCGGCATTGGGTTTCCCGATAATCCCGACATCGGCGATCAGCTTGAGTTCGAGTGCCACTTCTCGTTCAGCCCCCATTTTCCCGGATTCTGCATATCGTGGGACGTGGTTGGAGGACGTTGCGAAGTGTTGATTGCCCCGTCCCCCCTGCCCGCCCTGGGCTACGACGACACTCATTCCCTCTTCTGAGAGGTCCCGTAGAATATTGCCTCGATGGGCATCGCGCACAATGGTTCCGGGAGGGACTTCGATAACAGTATCGTCACCTTTCTTTCCGGAGCAGCGGGCACCTTCGCCTGGTCTTCCGTCCGGGGCAATCCAGTGTTTTTTCATGGTCAGGTTCTGCAAAGATCCTTTTTGTGCGCTGGCAATCAGAACGATGCTCCCGCCGTCACCTCCATCGCCACCACTTGGTCCACCTCGCGGTACGTGGGCTTCGCGGCGAAACGCAATACACCCATCTCCCCCCTTGCCGCCGGTGCAGAGAATTGTCACACGATCAACGAACATCGTTCCACCTTCACAACTGCCAGATCATGACCAGAAAACAGTCTATCATAGGGATTTGGGCCTGACGAATACAGCAGGTCGAGATGGAAATCAGATCAATCAACTCATGTCAATGTGAG
>JBGSVC010000320.1:0-3183 GCA_041753175.1 Planctomycetaceae bacterium | reverse complement strand
TCAATGAGCTTCCTCGAACAGTCCTCTCTCCGCCAGCCCTGTTGTGAATTCCTGAGTGTTCTTTTATGCTGCACCTGCAGCATCAATTTTTGAACGCTCTCAAAGGACCACGACCGGTCATGTTTGGATTCCTGAATGTCGTTAAGCCCATCGGCTGGACGTCGCGTGATATTGTTAATGTGGTCAATGGCATCGCCAAACCCGAGAAATCCGGCCATGCCGGGACGCTCGATCCTTTAGCCAGTGGAGTCCTGTTAGTTGCTGTCGGCAAAGCCAGGCGACTGATTCGCTTTGCACAGGAACAACGCAAGGTCTACCGGGCAACTTTTGAACTCGGCAAGACCAGCAACACAGACGACAACACGGGCGAGATCACTATCGTCGAGGCTTCTCCACGTTTAACGCGCTCACAGATCGAGTCGCTGTTGCCTTGCTTTCAAGGAACCATCCAGCAGGTCCCACCTCAATTTTCTGCAGTCCAGGTGAAAGGGCGACGTGCCTATGCCCTGGCCAGAGCGGGCCAGAATGTCGAATTAAAGTCTCGCAGCGTGACCATCGACAAACTGGAAATCATTTCATTCCAAGATCAAACGCTGGAATTGGAAATCATCTGCGGAAGCGGCACTTATATTCGTTCTATCGCGCGTGATTTAGGTCAACAACTCGGGTGTGGAGCACTCATGTCGGCTTTGGAGCGAACATCCATTGGCAAATGTCATGTCGATCAAGCTCATCATCTGGAGCAACTCACCCCCACAACTCTTGGAGCAGCTCTCTTGCCCTGTAAAGAGCTATTGATCGGGTTTCCCAATTATCGCCTCACTCCAGACGAGCACATGCATGTCATTCATGGGCGAAAAATTCCCGTAATGCCCACTCGAATGAGTGTCGATCACGCCGATGAATTGATTCTTTACGACCAGACGGGTTCTCTAGTCGGAATCGCAGAATTCCTCGATGACGAAATGACTCTCCAGCCACGTTCAATATTTGTAGATGACAAAGAGATGACTGCGTAAGTCATCAATTTAATCTTTAAGATCATCTGACGGGATCTCTTCAGTCAGTTGAGCAGTCGGCTCCTGTTTGACTGGTTGTAAGGGCAGCGGCGTAGGCAAGACAAACTCGTCAGTCGTATCGACAGGTTTCTCTTCTTCCTGACGAACCGCTTTCCATCCACCCGCCTCGACGCCCGGAGTTTCCACGCGCTCAGGTGTCGCCGATGATTTAACTGTCAGCACGTTTTTGACGGTTTTTGTTTCCGTAGGAGTCAGCAACAGCGGTTGTGGCGTCGTCGTGGCGGCAAGCTGTTGAGGAGGCTCTTTGGTCGTGGGCAGTTGTGCCGGCTCAATCAAGGCAGTCTTCGTTTCAGGCACATCTGGAGGCAATAACACCGGCGAAGCCAGCATCGGCGCCTTGAAATCGTCGACTTTGGCCAGCGACTTTTCTGTTTCGGGTGTGTCGATGGTTTTGGTCATCGGAACTGTTTTCAGAATGTTTTTGGTGTCGACAGGACCAGCCAGAAGCGACTGTTTTTCGTCAACATCGTCGGTCACATTCTTGAAAGGCTTGACCGCAATCTCCAGTTTCTTCTCAGGCTCTTGAGAAGGCTCAACAGATTTGGATTTGAGTTTCTCCATGCGTTCCTGATACAGCGTAATGGCATCGAGGGCATGGTAAAGAGGACCACAATTAGCAGGCAGATGGCGGTATTGAACCATCTTCCAGGCCAGATAATGAATCCCATTTCTGACCCAGGGTTCTTTGAGCTCTTCATCGGAAACAGCCATCATCAGCCATTCCATGATGTGCCCGGTGGAAGCCAGTCGCTCACTGAAGTCAGAAGGTGTTCCGAAGCCTTTGTAATACTTCGTGGGAAACGATCCATCACGGTTCTGAATCGACTTGGAGAGTGCAATGTATTTTTTGATCTTCTGGTCGGATTCCAGCCAGACGCCGTGCAACGGCTTGCCGGTTTTTTCCAAATAATGTTGTCTGGCATACGCCAACGCAAAGAGTCCATGCGTTCCCCCGCATGCGGCGCGTTCAACGACTGCCGCATTCTGGATTTTGACCAGTTTTTCAATACTCCAATAATCCCCCTGGGCATTATTCCATTCGTCGGCAGGATCGAGGTATTTGGCCAGGAACCAGAGCGTCCAGGTGATCTCTTCGCGATCATTGACTTCCATTTTGGCATTGTTGACCAAATCAGCCATCGTGATCTTGCGGTTACTCCCAATGGAAAACTCATGCGTCAAGGGAAGATTGCTCAGTGTCAGGATGCCCAGAAACTGATTCGGGTGACCCTCGAAATGGTAGGGCTCTGTGTATTTGTGTGTCCGGGCTCCCCACGAGGTCTTCTCAAACAGATACTGCCCTTTGTAGGCAGGATTCGTTGTGGATACCCATTCAATGGCTGGTACGAGATGATTTCCAACGCGGACTTTCAGATTCTGACGCTGGGCAATAATTCCATGAAAGATCTGCCAGGGAGAATGCGCATTGGAAACCAGATAGCGTGCACCGATGACGGTGATTGCTTGAGAGACAAGGTTATCAAGTTGGTCTTCTGAGGGGTTCTCAACCTTCAGGCTATATGTCGAGGGATGAGCCGGATAGGAAGGATATTCTTCTTTGAAATTAGGATCGGAATCATCGTGACTGGTTTTGTCTTCTTCTCGTTTCGCTGTGGAGCGCAAACGATTAAACAAGCCGATCGGTGTGGCGTTAAATGCTTCAGCAGCGTCGACGGTATCTGTCGGCAAAACCAAACACGAAGTTGCCGCAATGATGGTGCTTAAAGCCAACGAAAAAACTTTACAATTCATGTCATCCAGTTTCGTCATGAACGATTTCGATGAAATCAGGTGAATGAGGGTAGGAAACGTCTGATTTAACAGACGTCAGACTCCGTTCGTGGAATGCCGAACCTCCATGAGCGGCACCAAGGTTTCATCGTGGCCATAGTTTTGTGAATCTTGGATATGCGATTTTCACTGTGCTTTGGTAAGCTGGGAGTCCTGCGTGAATCAGGATCTTGTGAACTTGCATGGTTCAAAGAAGACAAAACGAGCGGGCGCGGACCTACTAGGTTATCGGCATTCAACAAACTTCTGTTTGCTCGTTTTGAGCGTTTCCTTCAGTGGAAAATCGTATTTGTCCGCGTATGTTTTGTTTTTT
>JBGSVC010000319.1:0-14808 GCA_041753175.1 Planctomycetaceae bacterium | reverse complement strand
GTTGCTGGTTGAGTTTTTTGTATGTCGGCTATACCTGGAGTGAAAATCATGTCCTCAGTTTGCAAATGCAGCAAACCTGGATCGAGCATTTTTCAGAAGGGAATCTGCTCTATTGGAGTTTGGAAATTATACCTCGTCTGGGAATCATCTTAGGGCAAGCGTTGACGACAACTGGCATTGTGTTGCTATTGCAGATGCAACTAAAAAAACATGAGCAGGCAACTCCCAACTCTGAAGTTGCAGGGGAACACGTCGGTTGTCAGCAGTCAAGAAGACTGATGACAGGTGCATTCTGGGGGTTATTAGTCTCCGTTGTCTGTCTGCTGATTTCAGGATTGATCGCGTTGTGGGGAGATTCTTCCAATTCGACTTCTGGAGAATGGGACGGAAGCGGAATCTGGTATCTGCTTTTTGCAGCCGGCCTGTGCGGTCAACTCTATTTGATCAGACGCGGCAGTGCACCGCGCCACGACCAAGGACAGAACACCTCTCTACACCAACTCTGGCTTCTTTCAGGTGTGCATGTGGGAACGCTGTGTTGTGGGTTACTGGTCAGAGAGTCTTACCGGATCGCTCATCTGAACCTGGAACAGTTGCAACAAGAACATCAAAAATATGCTCAGATCGGAGGATTCTACACATTTTTGGCATTTGCTGTCATCAATACGGCCATCATTATTTTATTGATCCGTTGGACCCGTCGGGCGCTCAGTCAGTCAACTGCCTGAAGCCGAAAGTTGGGATTGAGCCAGTTCAATGGCTTTCAGCAAACCTCGGGCTTTATTCAGAGTCTCCTGATATTCGGCAGAAGGCACGCTATCAGCGACAAGACCCGCTCCAGCCTGGATATAAGCCGTCGAGCCTTTCAAAACTAAGGTTCGCAGCGCAATACAGGTATCCATATTCCCTGTAAAATCAATATAGCCGACGGCGCCTGCATAAGGGCCTCGGCGGTGTTTTTCCATCTCGTCGATGATCTCCATGGCTCTGACTTTGGGGGCTCCGGAAACAGTTCCGGCTGGCAAAGAAGCCCGGAGTGCATCGAGTGGGGTTAAACCTTCACGCAGCTTACCAGTCGCATTGGAGGTGATGTGCATCACATGGCTATAACGCTCGACGACCATCACATCGGAAATGTTGACCGAGCCATACTGTGCAACACGTCCAATGTCATTGCGAGCCAGATCGACAAGCATGATGTGTTCTGCGCGTTCCTTGGGGTCGGCGAGTAGATCAGCAGCCAATCGTTGATCTTCATCAGGAGTTTTGCCTCGTGGGCGAGTGCCAGCCAATGGCCTGACGGTCACTTCGCGATCCTCAACACGGCACATAATCTCCGGTGAACTTCCCACTAACTGAAAGGATTCCATGTCGAGCAAAAACATAAACGGGCTCGGATTGACGACACGCAGCGCGCGATAAATATTTAGCGGAGAAGCACTCGTTTCTAGCTGCAGCCGCTGACTACAGACCACTTGAAAAATGTCTCCCGCTTTAATGTATTCCTGACACTTCAGCACCACGTCCTCAAACTCGGCCTGTGTGAAGTTGGATGTGTATTTCAGTGTCGACTGCGTATTCACAACAACTTCTGAGAGGTCTGTGATATGGGGAGGCGTTTTCAGTTTTTCTTTGAGGCCATGGAGTTTATTAACTGCCGACTGGTAGACCTCGTCGACCTCGCCAGCATGAGGATCAGCCAGCGCCACTAACAGGATTGTCTTTCGAATGTGATCAAAAATCACCATTTCGTTATAGAAGGAAAACGACAAATCAGGGAGTTCTCGATCATCATGGGGAGCGTGGGGAAGTTGCTCGGTGTAACGGACAGAATCGTACGCAGCATACCCCACAGCACCGCCACAAAACCGGGGCAAGCCAGGAAGATGCAATGCCTGATACTGATTGACAAGCCGGTCGAGTTCGTTTAATGGGTCATCAGATTGATAACTGCGTGTCTGAGTCTGTCCGGAGTTCTGTAGATCGACCAGAGTCACTTGATCGCGCGTGGCATCCATGATGAGAAAGGGGTCGACACCGACAAAGCTGTAACGCCCAACTTTTTCGCCCCCGATGACACTCTCAAATAAAAAGCAGCGTCTGCCTGCGGACAGTTTTTCGTAAACCAACACCGGAGTTAGGTGGTCGCTGAAAAGTTCCAGATAGACAGGAACCAACTTGCCCTGGCGGGCGTGCTCTCGAAACGCATTAAGATCAGGGAGTGATGCCATAAGTGTGTTTTTTATTTTAACCTGAAAACGATTCTTTGAGTGTCAGCATGACAAAAAACAGGACGTCTCACAAGTCGCCCACAGCGATGGTAGACGCCAGATTTTGCGATTAGGTTCGTGTTTGAATTCTGAGTGTCGTTTTGGAAAAGATTGCAATCAAAGATGACTCCAATTGAAAAACCCGATTTATCGACAATTCTGTGTCTTGGCTGGTTTGAGGTCTGGATGATGTTAGAATAAGCCTGTTGAGCTTGAGTTCAAATCTGACAATAAGGTTCATCACAACAGATCAGAAATGATGGATTTCAAACAGCATTCAGAACCAAATCGTCTGATGCCGAAACAATAAATAAGGATGGCAAGTGGATCTGGAAACGCTCTCTCGCTCGGTGAGTGAATGGCTTAAAGGAACTGGCCCGGAGGCAGATATTATCATCTCCAGTCGGATCAGACTGGCCCGAAATCTGGCGAAATTTCCCTTTTTGAGTCGTGCCGACGATACGATCCGTCAGGAGATTGAGAATCAGTTGAAAGAGCGTTTGATTGCATCGCGTCAAACCGGGAAAATGACCTACTTTTCTGTCGATCAACTCACCACCTTGGATCGTCAGATGTTTGTCGAGCGTCAGTTGATCTCCCGCGAATTATCGGAATCTAAAGGGGCCCGGGGGGTGGGTGTTTCCGAACAGCAAAACCTCAGCATTATGGTCAACGAAGAAGATCATTTGCGTATTCAAGTGCTCCGCAGTGGGTATGAACTTGATCATTGCTGGAAGCAGATTAATCAAGTTGATGATGATCTTGGATCGCAGTTGACATTTGCATTTCATCCCCAGTTCGGTTTTCTAACAGCCTGCCCGACCAACGTGGGAACAGGAATTCGCGCCAGCGTCATGCTGCATCTGCCCGCGCTCGTGATGACCAAAGAAATTCAAAAATTTTTCCAGGCCATGCATAAAATGAATCTCACCGTTCGCGGCATGTATGGGGAAGGGAGCCAGGCAATGGGCGACTTTTATCAAGTCTCCAATCAAACAACGCTCGGCCGCAGCGAAGAAGAGATTGTCTCGACCATCAAGACTGTCGTTCCCAAAATCCTGGAATATGAACGCAGCGCACGTAGCCGGCTCATGAACGATAACCGAAGAGGCGTGCACGATCAGGTTTCAAGAGCCTATGGCATTCTTCGCAACGCACAGACGATCAGTTCCGAAGAGACGATGCAGTTGCTCTCCAATGTCCGGATGGGGGTGAATCTGGGACTTATCGACGATCTGGAAATCCCCAAAATCAACGAGCTATTCATTTTCACGCAACCGGCTCATTTGCAAAAAATGCGTCAAGAGCCTATGGACTCGACCGAACGAAATGTCGCGCGTGCCGCATATCTCAGATCGAAGCTGATTGCTCCGGATGACGACGAATAGCCGACGATGACTCGACGACCATCGGAGCAGATCTCATCCACTGCGGCAGCAATCGGAGCGACGACTGAGTTCTGAACAGAAAAAAGCCTTGGCTGGCAATATAAAGCTTATAGCTTTTCGACAGTGAAATGCGTTTCTGCAGGACTGCCAGCGGATTCTGATCGATCTTTTCCAGCAATCCTCCATAAATACGCAGCATGCTGATATAGATGCGTTGTCCATCGTCTTGCAGATGATCAAGCAGGCAGACAGCCTGGCGATAATATTCTTGAGCGATCGTGATCTGTTGCTTTAGAAATTCTGTAAGCTGATTTTCAGGGGACACCAAAAGAGTTTCCGGTGTCAGCCCTGCGGAGCGAAGTTGATCCACCGGGAGATAACAGCGTCCCTGCTCTGCATCTTCCCGAACATCACGCAGGATATTTGTCAGTTGAAAAGCTTTTCCGCAGGCGATAGCAGCGTGACGAGCTGATTCAGACTGGTCATAGCCCCAGATCGAAATACAACACAATCCCACAACTCCTGCGACATGATAACAATAGTCTTCGAGGTCTGCCTGCGATTGAATCGGGTTGGGAGTCAAATCACGAGTGACTCCCTTGATCACATCTTGCAAATTCTCAGTCGGAATCTGGTAACGGTTTATCAGGTCCGTAAGTGCAGGCAGAAGGGGAGTGCCTGCCAACTGGTCGTCATGTTGACCTAATGACCTGTCAGGCTGATTGTTCAGAACTTGAAGAGGAGTTTTGAGTTTTTCAATCTGACGCGACCATGCCAATAGTGAATTCTGACGATCGATAAGTGGACGGATGGTGTCGTCAGCCAGATCATCCGTAAGCCGCATAAAGGCATACAGGACGCACATCGCCCGATACTTTTCACGCGACAGCGTTAAAAATGCGTAATGAAAATTGGTCGCTGTCCGCCGGGAGATTCCGACACAATGTCGAATCGATTCTTCAAGTAAATCCGGCTGATGCATGAAGGGGCTATTCCGTTAGAAAAAACGTTCCTGGGTCCATTCACGAATAGTATAACGACTATTTTATTGATGTCATCGTGTCTGAACCGAACGGCGTCACTAACTTCGTTGCTGTTGAGAAACTGTCGCAAACTGACCTGAATTACCCCAGACTTTTCAAAGGTAAGTGAACATCAGAACGATCATAAAAACCCCGGAACCAGCATTCGAGCATCAGTAGATTCCAAAGCTGATAGGCATGATCACTGCGACCTGCGATGTGATCTTCCACAAGTCGGGTGACGACTTGGGGTCGAAACAAACCTCTGTTCAGACAGGTGGGAGACAGGAGAATCTGACGCAAAAAATCAACAAGTTCCAATCGAAACCAGGGCCCTATGGGAACGCCAAAACCCATTTTGCTACGTTTTTGAATCGACTCAGGCAGCAAATCAGAAAACGTTTCTTTAAGAATCGACTTGCCGGAAGGATCTTTGCGTTTTAGCGAAATTGGCATCCGCGCAGCTAACTCAACAACATCTCGATCCAGAAATGGACAGCGTGCCTCTAAACCGCACGACATCGACGCAATATCCACTTTCGTCAGAATATCACAAGGCAGATAGGTCAGCAGGTCAACACAGGTGATTTGTGTGATGAAGTCTCGTTGACTGGCAAATTCAGCCGCCTGATTCAAAACATCGACAGCATCCTGAGTACGAACCTGAGCGTGGAATTCCGGCGTGTAGAGTTCTTTGCGGAGATCCTCGGGAAACACACCGACCCAGTTAAGATAGCGATTCATCGGAGACTGACCGAGGCGTTCGAGAAAACGTTTGCCACGTCGAAGCCACGATCCCGAACGACCTGAGCGTGGCAACAGATGAGACATTGCGACGATTGTCTTTTTGACAGCCGGGGGGAGAAGATCAAACCGGCTGGCCAGTTCCACAGCCCGATAACGGCCATATCCCGCGAAAAGTTCATCACCGCCATCACCGGAGAGCGCCACCGTCACTTCGTTGCGGGTCACTTGCGAGAGTGACATCGTCGGAATCGCAGAACTATCGGAGAACGGCTCATCGTAATGCCAGACCAGGTCTGGAAGCATTTTGATAGCATCGGGTGAGACGATCGATTCATGATGACGAGTTCCCAATCGTTGTGCTGCCTGGCGCGCATAATGGGTTTCATCATAGTTTTTATCAGAAAATCCAATAGAAAACGTATGGATAGGCGTTGACGAAAGAGACTGCATTAAACCCGAGATAATGGTGGAATCAATGCCACCCGACAGAAAGGCCCCAATTGGAACATCACTTCTCATTCGCAATCGGACAGCTTCGGTCAGCGTTGAGCGGAGTTCATCTTTCCAACCTTCTTCGTTGACGGGTGTCGTAGGAGATTTGTCGTTGAAGGGTGGCGACCAATAACGCTCTACCTTTAGCCCTCGATCTGAAAATTCTGCAAAGTGACCGGGAGGCAGTTTTGAAAATCCCTTGAGGATGGAATGAGGATGAGGAACATACTGATACGTCAAATACAAATCGATTGCCTGAGGATTGACGGTTCTCGTTAGACCCGGGACTTGCAGTAATGCTTTGAGTTCACTTCCAAACAGCAATCGTCCCTTCTCAGCCAGGTAATGCAATGGTTTCTTGCCGATGGGGTCTCGGGCCAGAAAAAGTTTTTGTTGGCGACCATCCCAGAGAGCAAAAGCAAACATGCCTCGCAGGTAATCCAGACAACCTGCCCCATATTGTTCATACAAATGCACGATGACTTCGGTATCGGTCTGAGTAGAAAACAAATGGCCCTGAGATTCGAGTTGTGGGCGAAGCTCACGGTAGTTATAGATTTCTCCATTAAAGACAATCCAAATCGATTGATCTTCATTTGACAAAGGCTGGTGCCCAGACCCCAGATCAATAATCGACAATCGCCGGTGTCCCAAGGCTACTCCACTTTGATCCCCATGACGATAGTGTAAACCAGAATCATCAGGGCCACGGTGCGCGATGCTATTGGTCATCTGCTGCAAAGTGTCTTGAGTGATGGCTTGTTGCGGCTGAAACCAGACGGCACCGGCGATTCCACACATGAGTGAGTCTGACTTTCATCGATGAGCTGGTGTCACAGCCGAGGAGAAGGGTTGAGAGGCATCTTGTTTTGAGAGTTGCTGCAGGTAAAGTTCGACATAGCTTTTCACCATCGTATCGAGTTGATGGTCATCAGCGATTTTTTTCTTCGCCGCCTCACAGTATTGACTCACGCGATCAGGATGCTTCATCAACTCTGAAGTCATTTGTGCAAAACCGATACCATCTCCCGGTCGAACCAGATAACCAGACACTTGATGCACAACGAGTTCACGATTAGCCGGGATGTCGCTGACGACAACTGGCACCCCAACCGCCATGGCTTCAAGCAGACTATTGGACATCCCTTCAAATTCACTGGCAAGCCAAAATGTCTGACAAATCTTTAGCAAAGAGGTCGTCTGGGTCTGATGTCCTAGAAACCGGACATGTTGAGCACATTCCAACTGCTCGGCTCGATGTTCCAATTCCGCTCTCAGCGGACCGTCACCTGCAATCACCAGATAAGCTCGAGGATCAATTTGACGCAGGACTTGAATTGCCCACAAAAGTGTGGGGATTTGCTTTTGGACAGCGAGCCGGCCGATGTAGGCAATAAGCCAGGCATTTTCCGGGAGATTGTGAGTTGATAGAAACTGTTCGCGACTAAGAACGCGTGCGGTCGAGTCGGCTGGATCTGTGACAACGGCGTTCGGGATCACAGAAAGCTGTTCGTTTCGATACCCGATTTGGGCGTAAAACTCTCTAACACTTTCCGAATTTCCCACCAGCGCATCGGTTTTAGAGATCAGCTTACGATCCAGCCATAATTGCCAGCCCGCCTTCCACGAATCGACACAGCGCTCGCTGACGATGATTTGATACCGACGCTTTTGTTTGGAAACCAGTCGAACGTAGGCATTTGCTGTAAATAGCCAGCTATGCACAATATCAGGTTGAAATCGAACGATTTCCTTGTGAAGCAGGCGCAACGTCTGAAGATCAAACTTCCAACGCTTGCCGAGATTAACTACAGGTATGCCCGCCTTTTCCAACATCTCCGCGTAATATCCGCTCCGCGTTAACGTAACAACCCGGACCTGGAACTGATCGCCGGGCAGATTGGTTGCCAAGAGCGAAAGTTGCTTTTCTGCACCCGACTGATCAAGCGTCGGGATCACCAGGAGTATTTTCTTCACATCAATCTCGGCAGGTATCGGGTATCTGAAGGGCTGGGAATGAATTATATTAGTTGAAATCTTCTCGGGGAAACACGTCTCGTTATTTCCTGTATTGTTGTTTCCTGTATTGTCGTTTCTTAGTGTTCCCTCTCGGTATTCTGAAATTTTCAGTATTCTGGAATTTAAAGTCAGAGCGTATCAGTCTGGTTCCGGTTCGAAAAGCCCGAGTCGTGTTAAGCTGATCTGGTCAATATCCTGACAATGCATGTGATTCATCGAAAATCCAACAGGTAGTGCGAGAATGTTCTTTCAATTTAGAGAATCACGATTGGAACTCTTGCAAGGCGACATCACGAAACTGTCCGTCGATGCCATTGTCAACGCCGCTAATTGCGAATTGGCCGGAGGAGGAGGCGTCGATGGAGCCATACATCGGGCCGGGGGGCCGTCGATCATGCAGGAAACCGATCGACTCTATCCCCAAGGCTGTCAAACAGGTTCAGCCGTCATCTCCACGGCAGGGAACCTCCAGGCACGTTATGTCATTCATGCCGTTGGACCAATCTGGCAGGGGGGACTGCGTAAAGAAACAGAACAATTGGCAAATACCTATCAAGCCTGTCTGACTCTGGCTGTCGAGCATCAATGCCGCAGTCTCGCCTTTCCGGCGATCAGCACTGGTGTCTATCGTTTTCCGCTGGACTTAGCCGCAGAGGTGTCATTAAAAACCATTTCGCATTTTCTGGAGCGTCATGACGGGCCATTAAATGTGTTCATGGTGCTCTTTGACCAAGGGGCTTTTGGTGCCTATGCCCGCGTGTTGGAATTGCTCTCGGGAGTCTCTTGATGGCAGAGACTAAACTTGCCTTGCCTGATGAGTGTTTTCTCAAAGCCAGGCTTCTCAACTATCGCGACGATCACGGCTATCTGCACCATCTGCGATACTGGAAGCCCCAACGCAGACATCGGGCGACGATCCTGTTTTTGCACGGAATCCAATCGCATTCCGGCTGGTATCCCTATTCCTGTCAGAGACTGGCCGAAGCCGGCTTTGAAATCGTCTTCCCGGATCGACGAGGCAGTGGACTCAACAAGCAGGACCGTGGGCATGTCGAGTCGGTTCGACAACTCCGAAATGATCTTGTCGACGCGTTGAACTGTGCCCGCACGCAATTTCCTCTCGCCAATCCCACGACCATCCCTCCCTTATTCATCGCTGGAATGAGTTGGGGAGGGCGACTGGCATGGGATGTCATCCGGTCTTACTCCTTCTGGAAGTCGCGATATCATCTTGCAAATAATTTTCCTGACTCTCTGGCGGGGCTGGCATTGTTGTATCCAGGCATTCATACCCTGCATCAACTCACGACAAAGCAGCGAATATTACTATCCTTACTCGGCTGGGGATGGACAGGATCATTTCGACGAGACATTCCCACGAACTCGGCGGAATTGTTTACAAGAACACCGGAATTCATCACTTACTTTAATCACAACAAAGAGACTCTGCGACGAGCAACATTGTCGTTTTACCGCATCAGTGATCAACTCTATAAAACCTCAGCGATATTTGGACAGACGCTGGAGATTCCTCTGAGTTTAATGTTGTCACAGGCGGATGAAATCGTGGATAATCAAACGACCATGAAATGGTTTGATTCGCTCGTTGCCCCTCAGAAAACAGTGAAGATCTATTCTCAAGCGAGTCATACGCTGGAATTCGAAACACAGCGTGATGAATTCATTAACGACCTGATTTCATGGTTATGCTCATTAACGATGTGAAGAAGGAGTATTTCCCTTCACGCACTTCCCCACGAACTCGACCGGTTATCAGCCTGGATATTACAGGCTGTTAATGCCACTTTCGCCTTACCGCATTCCTACTCCTTTTTAATAAGTCCAGTACGATGTTAATAACCTCTCGAAGTGTTTTTGTTGCCTATTTTCTGGCTCTCGCGATCTGCCCTGTTTCAACATTTGGACAAGTCGCCGATTCAGTCCCCCCCACTCTCACCACAACACAGCCACTCTCATCAACCACATCGCCGACTCATTCTTCAGATGAGGCACACTCCAATTCTTCAACTGCTGTGTACCCTCCCCTGCCCGACAATGCCGTTTCCCTGAATCCGGAACTAACTGCATATGTCGATGCTGTCGACAAAAAGCTCTTTCTGAAAACGAAAGTCTGTCTGCGAGAGGGGATGCTCGAAATGCTACTTTGCAAAAAGGGAACCAAAGAGCACGAATCAATCCTCTCCGTCAATTCCACTGCCTACGTCATTCATGGTGGGCTATTGGCCATCGGTTCCAAGCCTGGTCGCCCCGTTCAATATGATCCTGTTTACAGGTCTCCTCAGGGAGAAATCATCGAAATCGAAGCCAGCTATCTGGACCCCGTCACACAAGAGGTCAAAACCGGTTCGATTAAAAACTGGATGCGAACTGCAACGCATCGCTATTTCTCCACCCCATTGGAAAAACTGCCCACTGGACTCGCGATCCCAGAAGGATCTGAACTTGTTTACGACGATCGTCGTTCTGAACTACTATGGTTTGGTTTAATGACAAACGAACACATGAACGCAACGTTAGCCCTGAGTTCCGATCCTGTCTTTCAAAGTGCCGTCAAAAAACTCAAAGAAATCGCCATCACGAAACCTTTCGATGCGCATTTCGTTTTTGCAGGAAGTGGCTTTTACGTCGACCCGGAAACCCAAGAGCGCTTTTATCGCGCCGAAGGGGGCGAGATCATTTGCGTCGCCAACTTTAGTTCCGCCACCATCGACGTGGCGGTTGAAAGTTCTGCGACCAACGAAAGCCTTCTCTATGAAGCCAATCCAGAAACCGTCCCGGCTGATGGAACTCCGATCTTGCTGACATTAAAACGCTCGGGAAAATCGGTTATCGCCATCGGTCATGACTAATTTCATGGCCATCTTGAGTGAAACGGCCAATTCGAAAAGTAATTTTCAACTCTCGGGAATCCGCATCGCTAGAATCGCTACAACCTGTCCTTGCCCTTAACGCTTCGTCTGATCACAACCAGTCAATGGGACATAACTCGTTTATTCAATTGGCATTACAGCCACACTAGCTTCACAGTGTCGATCTGCACAGTTGGGATTCCGGTGTCAACAACTGCTCTGATTTTGAGGGCATGTTTCCCAGTGTCGACAACATGGCATGAACTCAGGCTCTCTTGCTCGATGAGCCCAAGTATTTTGAACAGCCGTCGCTTCTAAGGCTGATTCTCGACGTATTGTTGTTTACTTGGTGATGTTTAATCGCCGCCAGGTGCTTCAAAGTAATGATGTCTCTCCAAGCATTGCCTCAAATTTCAATTACCGTTTAACGTGACCACAGGATCTCATTCATGAGACGCCAACATCAAATTAACAAGACCATCGGAAACAATCCGTCGCGTCGTCGCCGAACCGGGACAACAGCCGTTGAGATGGCGTTTGTATTACCCGTCTTTGGAATTTTCATGGCCGGCATTGTGGAATTTGGACACGTCTACATGACGATCAACACTCTCAACTCTGCTGCGCGGAAAGCAGCACGGATTGGAGTCGCCGACGGCGTTTCAACTGACGCAGTCATCGCTGAGGCCAACACGATTATTTCAGAAGCGTTCAATACAACCAACGTTTCGGTAACAGTCAAAAATGCTGCTGCTTTTGATCAAAGCGGTGTCGATGCTGCCAGCCTGGATCTCGATGCCTTGCCAACAGCAAAGTTGAACGAAACAGAACCCCGCCAGTTATTTCTGGTGCGGATATCTGTCCCCTACAACGAGATTGCTTTGCTTCCACCATTTTGGGCCAAGAACCTCACGCTCACCGGCCAAGCCGTGATGCGACATGAATGATTACTTAACTGTTTGTGTCAGAATTCAACCCAACCTAAAAAAATATTCAGGATACCTCATATGAAATCAATTTGTTCACCACGTCACAAAGCCTTCCTTCACCGGCGGCCCGGGCAAGCCATCTTTCGGCCAGACGATCAGTCCGATCGACGCGGAGCAGCGCTGGTCGAATTCGCCATCATCTCGCCTGTCATCTTGGCGCTGGTTTTGGGGGTCGTAGAAATGGGAACAGCCTTGGAGGCTTCCAACAAACTGACGTCTGCTCTCCGTGAAGGAGGACGTCTGGCCGCCATGGACTGGACCGACATTGTTCCCAATGGTGTGACTCCCAACGACAAAGTGATGACCGATATCAAGAATTTTCTCGAAGCGTCTGGCGTCCCGTCCGATCAAGTAGCCATTTCCATGACGTTTGCAGAAGGTGCCAACCAGGGAAACCTGTTCGATTTGGCCGACCCAGACAACATGAACGAACTGTTCCAGATTTCTGCCTCCATCGATTATAGCGCGGTCAGCAGCTTTCCTGCTCATTTAATGAGTGGCCAAACCCTGACGGCTTCGATCGTCTTGCGAGCTGGACGAATCCAGCTTGTCGATTGACATCCAGAATCTCTCAGTGTGTCCTCTCAGATTTTTAACGACAACGGGCCTTTTTCCATATTTCACAACTGCTAAGAAAGTCTTCTGTAAGGGAATGCTATGAATACCACATCAATGTCTTCGGTGATGAAACAGGCACGTCGTCAGACCGCATTTCTTAATCGCCGTCTGCCTGAAGATCCACGTCTGCGAAAGGGGATCTTCCTGGTTCTCTCTTTGCTGGCCATGTCGGCAGTCATGAGCTTCATGGCTCTGAGTATCGACCTGGGAATCGTCTCGCTAACGAGAACCCGATTGCAAAATGCAGCCGATTCTGCTGCCCTGGCTGCAGCACAACAAATCATTGTTGCCGTTGAGGAAGCTGGCACACAGGCCACTGCAGGTGGAAACGTGGATATGAATGCCCTCTCCGTCACCGCTGCCAAAGAGATGGCTGCCAAAGTTGTCCAGCTCAACGGAGCCTGGATCGATCCAGATCTCGATGTCGCTTTTGGAAAGCGTGTCTTCAATGAAAGCTTAGGAACAGATGGCGACTTCGAAATTGTCTGGGGCACTGTTCCGTACACAGATGGCGAGTCCTACAATGTTGTCAAAGTCACCGTGCGTCGTGACAATCCCGATACATCATCGCCCGATGGAAAACTGCAACTCTTCTTCTCTCCATTCTTCGGCGATGGACTGGCGACACTTCAAGCTGATGCGGTCGCATTTGTCGAAGCTCGCGACATTATGTGTGTCCTCGACTACTCGGGCTCGATGAATTACGACTCTCAGTTGCGATCCATGGATCACTTTGGTCGTGTGGCTCTTGAAAACAACCTCCAGGAAATCTACGAAGCCCTGCAACCTCTTGATCTGGGAAGCATGACATTTGCCCCAGAATATCTGACTGTCGAAGGCCCCGCTCCTTCGACATCAAATGCCGCCCAGGTAAATGTGACCTTCAAAAATGATGAAGCGTATGTCACTTCCACAAAGACCATTGAGAAGATCAAACTCAAATTCACCAACAACAACACACAAACGTTTTCTAACCTCTCTGGCTTGTCAGGTACCTATTCGGGAACCGGCGGCAATAACAACAAAGACATCTCCACCGTGTGGGTCTATTCTGGCAAACCGGTCGCGACTGTCAGCGGGACTGCTGCCTCTGGAAATATTCCTCACATTGACGTGACCTTTAATGGCTCGTCAATCAATGTCGTCTCCACCAAGAATTTGACCACGGTCAAACTGAAATTCAGCGACAATTCCTACCAGACATTTTCTCCCAGCAACACCAAAACTGGCACCTTTCAAGGCACTGGTGGAAATTCTGGAAAATTCATCACCGATGCCTGGATTAAATCTGGCTCAAATGCCTCGATGAGTTCTGGCAATAACGGTGAGTATTTTGAAAATCCGAATTCCTCGTCTGATCTCCTCGTCCAGCAATTTGATGATACCAACAGCAACGTCAAAATTGCCTTTGGCCTCAACAATCTCTCCTACCCCTATCCCTCTGGAAACTGGGACGACTACATCAACTACGTCCGCAGCAACAGTAACGTCAAGAATGCCGACTACCGACGAATGTACGGCGGGATCACCTTTATTGATTACCTCCTCGACAATCGCCAACGCAACTGGCAGACTCCCGATTTGTGGAAAGCTCCCTGTTATCCGTTCAATGCCATGAAAAACGGGATGAGCCTCTTCTTAGACTTCCTGCAGGATCTGGAATTCGGCGATCACGTCGGTGTCGTCACCTACGATAACGATGCTCGAACCGAACACACCTTGTCAGGAACTGGGTTACCGAATGTTGATCTGGGTGACGAATGGATCTCCGACGACTACGATGCATTGGATACCATTCAACGCCACAAACAAGCAGGTCATTATGATATCTACACAGGCGTTGGCTATGGTTTGAAAGAAGCCCGCGCAACTTTGAATGCGAAAGGTCGCTTTGGAGCACGCCCGACGATCCTGTTGATCACCGACGGAAACGCCAACCGTGCCCCAAGTGACTGGTCTTTGCCTGGTAACTGGAACTGGAACGCCCTGACCGATATGGATGGTGACGGGATCGCCGACTTCACCGCCAACGACAAAAACGTGCAGTATGCCTTCTACGAACTCAAACAATGCATCGATGCCGGAATCACCGTCCATACGATGACGGTCGGTGCCGACGCAGACCGCGACATGATGGAAGCCATGGCATTTGCAGCCAGCGGCGTCTGGATCAATGTCCCCGGCGGTGCTACGATTGAAGATATGCACGATCAGATGATTGAAGCATTCAGCAAAATTGCAGCCAACGTTCCCCCTGCCAAAATCCTGATCGATCCAAATTCGAATTGATCTTGTCCAGGGGTCTTGTTCACCATCGCAAGAAATCACTGAATCCTTCAAAAAACCTCAAACAAATAGCCCTGTGCACTTCAATGTGCAGAGGGCTTTTTTTG
>JBGSVC010000318.1:0-11735 GCA_041753175.1 Planctomycetaceae bacterium | reverse complement strand
GAGAGCATGTGGAAGGAGCCGTTGTCGACCAGTCGCGATTTGTCTGGAAGCAACCACATGAACTGGAGGCGTTGCCATTATCCGTGACGGGAAGAAAACTGTGGCAGTTGTGTCAAAAATCGATGTGAATTTTGGAGCGTGCAGAAGGGGCGAGAAAGGTTTTGCTATCGATCCTGCCAGTTTGGTAAAATGCAATGAGATAATCATGGAGTTTGTAGGGCTCGCCTGACTTCGTGAATCGTCGGTTGAACTCTTCAACGGACTGTCAATTTTGAGGAGACAGAGCATGTTGGCCAATCAGGAAACGATTGACGACTTTGTCAATTTTGCCCGTCAGAAGATGTGTTGCGAGCGTGAACAGTTCACCTTCGATGAGTTGTATGCAGCCTGGCGCCAGGCTCATCCCGATCAATCTCCAAAGCGTGAGATTGAGTCGAATTTCGAAACAATCAATCGCTGGCTGGAGCAGATTGATCCTCAGGGAACAGCCCAGAGTTGTGAACGGGCGATGAAAGGCTTGCGCAATGAGTTGCTCAAAGACTCCAGCAAATCCGGAAGTGCTGCCAATTGAGGCTGAGCGTGTTGGCAACTGCCTCACGGGTTGGTACAATGATTTTTGTTAATGCCAAGGGACAAGGACGCCTGCAATCGTTCCTTTGAAGAATAACCCTCGATCTAAGTAAATAGGATCAGAGCGCGGGTTGTGGTGACGGATGAGTGTCACACAACTGGTTCCGCGAAGCGCTGTTGCGACATCACACATGGTGTCGACAGGTGAGAATGCTGACGGTACATCCACTTCGCTGCTGCAGTCTTTATGTAGACTCCCCGAAAATTCCCTGGCGGTCACTGCAATTCAGATGCTGGCGGCTTTTGGGGGTGTGGGTGGTCCTCGGCTGGTTTATCTGTATGGAGCATCGGGAACCGGCAAGACGTTGTTGGCACGGTCGTTTGAGAGCGAATTCAAAACGACAATGTCGGGAAAAGAAATTCTGTTTCTGAGTGGTCATGAACTCATCCAGCAGATGCACGAGGCGCTGACGGAAAAACTGGTTGAGCCCTGGCGTGAGGAATTGTGTCGCGTCGATGCGCTGGTGCTGGAAGATTTGCCGGTCTTTGAGCGGAGTTCAAAGTCGCAGGAATTGCTGCTCAGTCTGCTTGATTTGCTGGAAGACCGCGGGAGTCTGGTGCTGATCACATCGAGAAAAATGCCGGGAGATCTGGCGACATTTTTGCCGCGTCTGAAAAGTCGATTTCGCAGTGGTGTTCTGGCAGGACTTGAGATGCCAGGCCTATCCAGTCGGAAACTGTTGATTTCTCATTTTGCTGATCGATTGGATCAACCGATTACTGCCGCTTCGATTGAAGTGTTAGCAGAACATGTCCCGGGAACGCCACGAGAACTTGAAGCGGTTTTTGTCCAACTGCGTCACTATGCAAAACTTCAAAAGTCGATGATAGACGAAAGTTTGATTCGGAATTTTCTGCTCAAGGAGCGCGAAGAGTTTGAACCGTCGTTGACGCAAATTGCCAGCAGTGTGGCGCTGCAGTTTGGAGTCAGCATCAAACAGATGCGCACCAAGTCGCGTGATCAACAGATTTCGATTCCCCGCCAGACAGCCATGAGCCTGATGCGTGAATTGACCGGTCAGCCCCTGAAAACCATCGCGTCGTTTTTTCGTTTATCCAACCATACCACGGTGCTCCATGCCTGCAAAGCGGTTGCGAATCGGCGGTTGCAATCGCCGTCCTTTGACCACGAAGTCCATCGTTTGCGTCAAAAAATTCAGGGGATGCCCTGTCAGCCTCGGTAGTTGTCAGGCGCTCTGAGTCTCAGTCAATCACATGGTCGCTTAACGAAGGTGGAAAGGTCTACTGTTGTTGTTCATGTGGGAGAGTTCTTGTTTTTTAGGCTTGAGGGTGTTTTCCTGAGGGCGAGAGAGGCGGTATAATACGGGTTTGATGTTAATGGTTGATTTTTTAGAAGGTCAGCCGTCAGGTGATGCACACTCCCGGTGGATCGAGAGCAGAGTGTCTGCTTGCGTGTGAAGACTAGTGGTGTGCAGCCGATCGGATCATTGAAAGGGCCCCATGAAACAGACGGTCGAAATCGACGGCGTCACATTATATCTTTCGGGAGCAGATCAAACCCAGAGTGCGTGGATTGGACAAGACGAAGTCTTAGGACAGATCCTGGCCTGTTGGCTGACGGTGGATGAGCGTGACTTGCCGTTGACTCCCCGCTTGGTGGGGACTCCGGGAATCGGGAAAACCTCGCTGGCGATTGCGGCGGCGTCACAGAAAAAACAGGATGTCTACATTTTCCAATGTACGGCAGATACGCGTCCTGAAGATTTGCTCGTCACGCCGGTTGTGGGGGATGGGAACCGGATCTTGTATCATGCCTCCCCACTGGTCACAGCGATGATTACCGGTGGGATCTGTATTCTCGACGAAGGGAATCGGATGAATGAAAAATCGTGGGCATCGCTGGCACCGCTACTGGATCATCGTCGCTATGTGGAATCGATCGTGGCAGGGATTTCGATTCCGGCTCACAAATCGTTTTGCTGTGCCGTGACGATGAACGAAGATGAATCGACGTTTGAGATCCCGGATTATATTTTGAGTCGGCTCCAACCGACGTTGACGCTCTCGCATCCGGCGCGTGAAGATGAGCTGGCGATCTTGAAATATCACCTCCCGTTTGCAGAAGAGGGGCTGCTCCAGTTGACAGTCGATTTTCTGCAGCAGTCGCATGAACTCAAGCTTGACTTTTCGACTCGGGACGGGATCAACGTTCTCAGGTATGCCATCAAGCGGCTGGCTTCTCAAAAGAAGCATCCCCTTTCACAGGAAGCAGCCTGGCGAGAGTCGGTGTTGGCCTGTCTGGGAGAGGAAGCGATGAATCTGAAAGATCTGGCTGATAAAAAGCAACAGTATTCGGGTGGAAACATCATGCCGATGGGCTTGGGCGACTTCTTCTTTTCTCCATCTGAAACATTGCATCCCGACGCGATGGGGGAATTGGATGATGATGACGACGACGACGAGTTCGATGATGATGATTACGAAGATGACGATGACGATTCCAAATTTGCCTGACGCGGTGTTGTGCTTGAAAGCTGTTCAGGCAGATGAAGGATTTATCAGCAGCTCCAAGTCAGGATGAATCTTGCCCATCTGCATCAATCCATGATTCGTAAAGGGAATTTCTGATTGAATAGCGACGTCTTCCGGCTTTCCACAAAAATCACCTTACTGCCGGTCATCCATGAAAGTGGAGACTATGCCGTTGCGGTTCGTCGCGTGATGTTGGCGGGGAAGTTTGATTGTCTGGCGGTACCGCTGCCTGAATCCTTTCGAGAAGCAGTTGAAGCCGGGATCGAACAACTGCCGGCCTTGTCGGTCGTTGTCCAGCCTGGGCCCAATGGCGAAATGGGAATGAGCACTCCCTACAACGATCAGCGTCTGGATGATGCCGAGTATGCCAGTTATGTCACGATTGATCCCTGCCAGGCGGTGATCGCGGCGTTGCGCAATGCCATGGGCGAGCGTATGCCACGAGCTTATATTGATTTGCCGACGTGTGAGTATGACGAATTAACCAGCGTCCTGCCGGATGGTTATACAATCAAGAATCTGCCTTTGGATCGATTTGCAGCAGCAGTGCTGACCAGCATTCCGCTGGTTGATGAAGAACTTCATCTGGAGCGACTGGCGCATATGGCGTCGCGTTTGAAAGAACTGGAGACGCGTTACGAGAACATTTTGTGTCTGTGCAGCTTTGCCGAGTGGCCCAGTTTGCGTCAATTCTTTCACCATCCGCCTGCAGAAGTTGATTTCCAGGAACGCCAGGATCGCGGGACGATACGGACCAGCGTCCAGGAAGACAACCTGCTCTTCGTGCTCGGCGAGTTCCCATTCATTACAGGTTGTTACGAGCAGGCGCGGGCAGAACTAGATGACGATGAAAATCTTTCACTGGATGGACTCAAACAACTTCTGATTGAAACACGTCGTCGCTACAAAGAAGAACATAAGACGCGTGCGCGCAAGATCACGCCACGTCTGTTGTCGACTTACTTTCAATACGTGCGCAATCTGTCACTGATTTCACGACGGTTAACGCCCGACATGTATTCGCTAGTTGTCGCGGCACAGCAGATTTTCGGCGATGCTTTTGCCATCAATCTGGTGGAAACGCTGCGTGAATATCCATTTGGGACCGTGTGGGGTCTGGAACGAATCAAGGTCAATCAACACTTGATGCAGTTTCCCGATGGCGAGATCTGCGAGAAGAAGAATCGCCTGCCTGGAAAACTGTTGATGTGGCAGAGTTGTCAGTTACAACCTCGCCCTAAGAAAGAACAGCAGCAAGCCTGGGAAATGCAATGGAATCCGTTTTCGCATTGCAGTTGGCCTCCCGAAGATACCGCGATCGAGCGTTTTCGGACGGCGGTTAAAGATCATGCGCTCTCGTTATTGGGAAACGATCTGGCGAAAGTGGAGAAGTTTTCTTCCAGCTTGAAAGACGGGCTGGATATCCGGGAGACTCTGCGCAACTGGCATACTGGAGAATTGTATGTCAAAGAGATTCCTCCTTCGCGGGGAAATCTCGATTGTGTCATCATGATTTTTGAAACCCCAGCTGATCCGCGCGACTATCCTGCCCGCATCACCTGGCATGCGGAGCATCACGACGAATCAACGTTGGCCTTTTACGCCAGTGATTACCGCGAGAAAATGATTGGTCCGGGAATCGCGCAGGCAATTTATGGGGGAGCGATGTTTTTGTTCCCTCCTCGTCCGATTCCCGATGTCTGGCGTGATCGTCGATTTGACTTTGTCGACACGCTGGAAGAAAGGCTGATCGTCGCGGGCTGTTTCCACACACAATACAAGCATGTCAGCGTCTTATCACCATCACCACCGGGAGGAGCCTGGAGGGCACTGGCACGAAAGTATGGGCGGAAACTGATTCACGTCCCTTTGTCGCGATTCAGCCAGGAAACACTCAGCCAGTTGCGTCACTTTCATATTCTCAACGGACAAAAAGTGCGTTCGTATGCAGCCAACTACATCCGTAAATCCTGACACAAATCGCCGCGTCATGTGCCAGAGGATGATTTTCAAATCAGACGCATCCATCAATTGGAGATGAATCAGCCCTCTTCGGCCTGCTCTTGGGCGGCCTGTGTGGCACGCATCTGCTGTTCAAGTCTGTCGACGTTCCAGAGTCTTTCAAACAGATGAGGACTTCCCTGAGAGAGAAAGTAAATGCAGATACCGATCAGGCACGTCGACAGACAAACTGCATAGACGATCAGATCACGCCGGACGCTTGGCTCTTGGGCGTGGACAGATTCTTTCGAATGAGGCTGTATCGAGTTCGAGCCGGGGTCGTCTGGTGAATGAGTAGCCATAAGTTTGTGAGGGCGTTTCTAGGTTAAGAAGAGCCCGATGTTATTCTTTTCTGGACTTTCTGTCTGCTTTCGATTTGCCATGATCTCCCGGCGGGGTTGAAAAATCAGTCCATTCGCGATGCTGATGTGGGAGTTCGGCGGGTTTGACTGGAGCGTAAACTCCCTTGTTGGCGTGAAGCGTCTCCTGAGCAATTCGGGTCCACTCAGCGACCATCTCTTCAAGACGCTCGGGATGAACGGCTGCCAGATCGTTTAACTCAGTACGATCACTTGCCATATGATACAATTCCCAGGCAGCCGATTGAAAGCTCACAATTTTCCAGTCGCCGATCCGCAGTCCACGGTCGGAGGCGTACAACAGATGGATTGGGGGTCGGTCTTCAATTTTTTCGCCACGAAAGATGGGGCTCAGACTGATGCCCGAAACGGGTCGAAGTTCACGATCCGCAAAGTTTTCAGGAACAGGAGCCTCGCAGATGTCGGAGAGCGTCGGCATGATGTCGATGAGGTGACCGGGTTGACTGACGATCGAGCCGGGAGTCGTCTTCAATCCAGCGGGCCAACTGACAACGGCAGGAGTCGAAATTCCACCCTCAAACTGATTTTGTTTGTAGTAGCGAAACGGGCTGTTGCGAGCCCAGGCCCAGCCTGTGGAATCAGACCAGTTTGTGGACCCATCCGTTGGTTCCCCGTCGATGCCACCACGGCTGGGGCGATCGTAAGGACAGGCTCCGTTGTCAGAAACTAACCAAATCAGCGTGTTTTCAAACTCTCCATGAGCTTTCAGATCGTCAACGAGTCGACCGATTTCCTGATCAACTCGATCGATCATGGCAGCCAGGGCTGTCATGCGTTTGATTTCGAAGTCTCGATGAGGCTGATCAAGCTCGTTCCAGGCAGGAATATGCTCGGGGCGTGGACTGGGAGTGAGGGGAGGTGTGAACAGCCCCAAAGAGGTCTGACGGGCCAGACGCTGCTGACGGATGACATCCCAACCGACATCGTATTGCCCCTTGTATTTGGCGTAATCTTCCGGAAGAGCTTGAAGAGGAGCATGGGGGGCATTGAATGCGACATAGAGATACCAGGGTTTTTGTGTCTGGCGGGCTTGAGAAATGAACTTGAGCCCATAATCAATATTGGCGGTCGTGGTATAAAATCCTGTTGACGGGACATCAAACTTCTTTCCGTCAAGGCGGAACGAATTGTCACCCAGGAAATAGTTAGTTGCTCCACTGAGATGACCAAAATAATGTTCGAATCCGAAATCTGTCGGTTCTTGTTTCAGATGCCATTTGCCGGTCATCATGGTGGCATAGCCTGCCTGCTTGAGGACTTCAGCAGACGTGACGGCATGCGTCAACGCAACATCGCCAGCGGCAATGCAATATTGTCCCGTCAACAGGCTGACGCGTGACGAATGGCATTTGGCAGTGTTATAAAACTGATTGAACCGCAGTCCCATCTGTGCCAGTGCATCCAGATGGGGAGTCTGGATTTCACTGCCATAGCATCCCAGGTCTGAAAACCCGAGATCGTCGACCATCATGATCACCACGTTCGGGCGTGAGGCCCATACAGAAGGGAGCGTGGCAAAATATAGCAGTGTCGTAAGGAGAGCAATTCGCATAACGTCTCACCTGGAAGTTGAATATGGCATGTTAAAAGAGACAATTGCACATCTCTACTCTTGCTGGAGCCAGCCACATTGTCAACACATCAACGCTTTGCGATTGGAAAAATCGCCAAGTCTGACGAATCGGTGTCGTTGCCAGCGACTGGGCAAGAATTTTCAATACAGACAGTCTGGAACACAGTTTCGTGAAATTTCAAAGGCTGCTGTTGAACAGACTTTTGAACGGGCGGGAAACCTGATATTCATAAATGAGATGGCATCTGTTTGATCATTGTGTGACTTTATGTTTGGTTTTCTATTATTGGCTATGCCTTGAATTCAGGAAGATCTCATGAGCGTTTACCTCGGCATCGATATTGGGACTTCTGGCACAAAAACGATCGCCATGCAAGAAGACGGGAAGATTCTCGCCACCGCAACCGAAAACTATCCGTTGTACAGTCCTAAACCGGGCTGGTCTGAACAGGAACCCGAAGATTGGTGGCAGGCGTGTGTCAAAGGGATTCAATCCGTCGTGGCGAAAGCCAATCTCAAGCCTGACTCGATCAAAGGGATTGGTCTGTCTGGCCAGATGCATGGGAGCGTTTTTCTGGATAAAAAAAAGGAAGTCATCCGTCCTGCTTTATTATGGAATGATCAACGCACTGCGTCTGAGTGTGCCGAAATTGAGGAGTTGGCAGGGGGACGTAAGAAGCTCATCAAGATGGTCGCCAACCCGGCGCTGACGGGCTTCACGGCACCGAAGATTTTGTGGCTGCGAAATAAAGAAAAGAAGAATTACGACAAACTCGCTCAGATACTGTTGCCCAAAGATTACATTCGATTCAGGCTCACGGGGGAATACGCCACAGAAGTCAGCGATGCCTCTGGGACGTTGTTATTGGATGTCGCCAAGCGTCAGTGGAGTAGCAAACTCCTTGATAAGTTAAGTATTGATCCTGCGCTGTTGCCGAAGGTTTATGAATCAGAAGTTGTCTCAGCGACACTCTCTTCCCAGGCAGGCGAGATTCTTGGTTTGCCTGCCGGAGTTCCCGTGGTCGGGGGAGCAGCCGACAACGCAGCCGCGGCTTTGGGAAGTGGTATCGTCAAGAAGGGGGCTGTCTTTGCCTCCATGGGAACGAGTGGAGTCGTATTTGCACACAGTGATGAAATGGCATTCGATGAACACGGCCGTGTGCATACCTTTTGTCATGCGGTCAAAGGGAAGTGGTGTGTGCTCGGATGTATTCTCTCGGCTGGCGGAGCGATGCAATGGTATCGCAATCAGCTTGCCGACGCCGAAGCGACTTTAGCTGAAAAAGAAGGACGTGATGTCTTTGATGTTCTGACTCAACAGGCATCGATGGCCCCCATCGGCAGCGAAGGTTTGTTCTTTCTGCCTTATCTGACCGGGGAGCGGACGCCTCACGCCGACCCTTATGCCCGTGCTGCCTGGGTGGGGATGAGTCTGCGTCATGGGAAATCGCATCTGGTCCGCTCGGTCATGGAAGGAGCGACCTACGCGATGCGCGATGCGCTGGAGATCGTGAAAGGGATGCAAATTCCGGTCAAGGAAATTCGACTGACAGGAGGCGGCGGAAAAAGCCCACTCTGGAAACAGATCCAGGCAGATATCTACGGTCAGGCAGTCTCCACGATCAACGCCGAAGAAGGCCCTGCTTATGGAGTTGCACTTCTAGCGGCGACTGGAACAGGGGCTTATAAATCTGTCGAAGAAGCCTGCAAAGCCACCATTTCTGTTGTCGAGAGCACACCAGCCGATAAGGCAAACAAAAAAGCGTACGACAAATTTTATCCACTCTATCAGAATTTGTACGCCAGCTTGAAACCCAACTATCGAGAGATCGCCAAAGCGATTGAGGATTAATACGGAAATGCCTGGCGAGTTTGAGCAGATCAGACGGTATTCGGAAAATGTCGTTTGATCGCTTCGACGAGTCGTACCAGGACCACGGCACCGATCAGACAAGCTCCGAACACGATACCGAAGTCACCAACCAAAACAATCATCAACATTCCCAAGAGTATGACGCCTGCCTGTACGAGCTGGGGGATGTCGGTTGTCAGGTGAAGCGTTTGATGAGGTGCTGTCCGCAGACCGCCGACAATGAGAACCAGACTCGTGAGCACACCCAAGGCCCACAATGTTTTGCTCGTCTTAGAGAGCCAATCTGAGGAATGCAGTTCGATGACCAGTTGAGGATTGCCACCAACTTTGACGAGTGATAAATCTGGTTGATCGTTTTGGAGATCGATCAGAAACGAAAGCCCACTCCCGGTTGATCGACTGGACAGAATATCAAAGCCAGCATTTTGCGTTTCAATAGCCGGTGGATTGGTCGCTGTCCCGACAGGATTACTTTGGATTTGTGGGACCACCGAGGGGGCAGACTGAGGAATGAATGCATATCCCAGGTCCCCTCCCCCACCGACGCTTCCCTCTTGAAAGTCGTAGCGAGCTCCTAATTCTAGAAGTCGACGATCTGCAGAGAAGGGATTGGCTGACTGTTGACCAGGCTGTGCTGCTCGCTGTAAGTCTTCCGAAATGAGATTGCCACTATTTTTGTTGCTGAGCACGTCATTACCGTCAAAGTCATTTCCCATGGTGTTATTGAACACTTGGTTTTGCCTGGAAAAGTTGGAGCTCAATTCTGAGCGGGTATCTGCGATCAAAGCCTTGTCCGCATCTCCCTTGAGAGTTTTGGATTTCGACAGCGGCTTGGAGATTTCATCACTACGACCCAATACAAATCCAAACGTAGATTGATCTTTGACCTGACTTCCTTGAGAGGAGTTGGCAGCGACGATCGCTTCCGCGCATCCGAACAAAAACTCTCGGCCTGAAAGAGGATTTTCCACAGTGAACTGGTTTTCTGAAAGTTCGTTTGTGAGCTTGGTGACATTGGATTGATAATCCTTGAGGGCTTCGTCGGTTTGAACCTGGACTGCTCTAAACTTGCGGGCGCTCGACTCATCGAGCGAAGAAACATCGACTTGACGCTGAATCTCGTCGAGTCGCAGATTGAGCTTCTCTTGATTGGTGATGGCTTTGGAACGAAGTTGACTGCTGACGGCATGATCCGAAACGTATCGGTTCATCTCTTCGAATTCCTCGAGAAGCTGAGACAGATAAATCGTTTCGGAGGAGGCCTGAGTCGTTGGTTCCAGATTGGATGTCCCCGAGCGCGTCACCACAGATCCCCAGAATCCTTCCGGCATTGAGACGTTCCACCGCGTATATGCAACCGGAATTCCAAACTCCGGTGACTGTTCACGAGAGAGGACTTGCGGAGCCGGTATTGAAAGCTGCTGCCTGACAAGCGTATTGCGATTGTTAAATGTCGCTGCCAATCGGCCTTGAAAAATCACTTTGACTTCAAACGAAAGATCGATCTCGGAAGTGGCAGGAAGTGCAATCAGCCAGACAGGCAGGTTCTCGATCGTATGCTTGACGGCACGGGCGGGCTTGCCATCGACCTGGACCGAGAGCAACGACGACTCCGGTGGAGGAACAACAGCCACAAACTGTCGGGAGACATTTTTAATCGTGTAAGTGGCGCGTGTCCGGTAGCTGCCATCCACCGAGATGTCGGTAAACAGTGCCGCATCATTGACGGATGCCTCAGCGGCGCGTTGCTCTATTCCTCGGCGAATCTGCCACAGAAGTTCGCCAGTGATCGGACGCAGTCGGAGAATTTCCGAGGCCATCTGAATGAGTTGATCATTAACGATCAAGCCGAGTTCTTCTCTGCGCACAGTCTCCAGGAGATCTGGATTGATGGGCAATACCTGATCGTCGGAAAGATTGACGAACACACCGTGAACCATTTGTGAGGTGATCGATGCATATTTTTCAGGGCTGCCGGGTTCCTGTTGAATGAATTCCACTTTGGGCATCGAGACGATTTGGTTTTGGGGATAAGCCAGACTAGCTGTCCCGGTGAGTAGAAATTCGCGCGTCACAGGACGATGAAGTAAAATCGTCCAACGAGTTTTTCCCTGAGGTCCAGCCGACTGTCGGATTTCTCGGATGCCTGGTCCATTCCATTCCAACTGGTCGCTAATCGTGTTTGAAACGAGAACTTCCAGTTGGTCTGTTGAGGATTGTCGAATGCGCCAGCGGAGCGTCACGCCATGATCAACTGACGTATCACTGACAACAGTCATGACAAGTCCATCACACGTTGCCACCAGCGGGCTACGCTGGAGGTTCAGCGTCACAAAGTCGGGAAAGATTTCGTCAGTACGAAATGCAAAGCTCGCAGGAGTCTGGTCGAGGGTTGTCAGTTCACCTGGCAGGTCGCCGGGGCTCATGGCTGTCCAACCTGAATAGGCTTCCATAACACCGGCGAATCCTCCCTTGATCCAGAAGGCCGCAAACGCCCGACTGGTCACTGCGCGTGAAATTCGCGGAAAATCGACCGCGACAAGAGGATCATCAGCTTCACGGTTAACCTGCATCTGAATGACAATTTCAAAATTGCCGACGACCGGTGTTTCGTACATCAAACTCAGTTCGCCCAGATCTTCGTCGACACGCCAATCTGTCAGACCTGGAGAATTGACCTCGAGTACGAGAGCTGCAAACGGCAGCGACACTGATAGTTGACGGGCAGGAATTCGACCCTGTTCGACGAGAAATTTCGTCGCGATTTTTAATCGTCCTTTTTCTA